>JALHWS010000096.1 GCA_022866885.1 Candidatus Microgenomates bacterium
CTCCGGATCTCTTTTTTCAATAAACTCGATATTAACCAAAATATTCTGTTGCGGAGGGATATTTCCCCAGACGATAGCAAAACTGTCTGACTGGTCGCCGGGGAAAATAACCAGCGGCAGTGTTGAGGGATATGAAAAAGAATAGGGATAAATTTTGCCATATTGGGTAGCCCAGGTAACCGTTGACGGTGCGGAAAAACGAAGGGGGGCGGTTGGCGGCTGTTGGGCTTCCTGCGGTTGGTTGGGGGAGGGCCCGAGATAGGTGACTCCGCCGGGAAGGATGATGTTACCGGCTTGTTTTTGCGAGTAGCGGTAAGCGGCGTAGACGGCTCCGCTTAAGATAAGGACGCCCGCCACAGTGGCAATGGCCAGTTTGGTAAAATCCATTTTATCCGGTTCTTCTGGCAAGCTATCTTCTTCTTTCTTCATTTGTGTTAGAATTTTAACACCAAAAGGGTCGGATGTGTCAAGGGGTTACTTATGAAAAAGGTCATTCTGATTCTTAGTTTTTTATTTGTCTTAGTATCTTTTTCTCCTTCTCTATTTGAAATAATCCACCAGAAAGATATTCCTCCCGATAGGGTATTTACATTGGAGCATAATTATCTTTTTGACTTTAATTTTTATGTTTCAAGAATTAGAGAAGGCCTGCCTGCGCAGGCAGGACAGGAAAATCGATGGCAAGTTACGGAAAAATATTATAACCAGCCGCATTCCGGATCGCTTTTTCAGGTTGTTTATTTGTATCTTGGAAAGATGGGAGGGGTGTTTGGTTTGGATCCGGTCACTATCTACCACTTATCCAGGATTATTTTTGGTTTTCTTCTTTTATGGCTGATCGGAAAATATGTTGGAAATTTTTTCTGGCCTTTGGTCGCTTTCCTTTTGATTGTCACTTCGGGAAGCTGGCCGATTCTGGTTAAAGCGGGCCTGCCTGCGCAGGCAGGTAACTTACCGCGATTTGCCACCTATATGGGCTGGTGGTCGGCTATAGACAGCCTTCAACGGATCACATTTTTGCCTCATGTTCTTATCGGTCAGATCTTTCTTCTGATATTTATCATAGAGTTTGGTCACCATAGGTTACTTGTGTCATCGCGAGCGAGGAACGAGCGTGGCGATCCCGTTGGAATTACTGTAGTATCACGGGATTGCTTCTCCCTCGACAAGCTCGGGATCGCAATGACACTTTTCAAGCACGCTCTTAAGTACGGACTATTGGGCTTTGTCTCCGGAATCATTTTCCCGCCGACGATAATAATCGCCTACGCTTTTTTTGGGGTGATGTCAGTACTTGAGTTCATCTCGATAAAACACTCGAAGTTAAAAAAATGGTTTATGGAAAATATTGTACCGAGACTGGTCTTTTTCGTTTTTTCCCTGCCCTCTTTGATTTATATGCAGCTGATGTTTAAAGTCATGCCATGGAGCGCGTTGCCTCTTTTTGATATCCAGCACCGGATGCCGCTTCCTTACTGGGAATACGCGCGGGCGCTGGGGCCGGTTTTGCCTTTGGGATTAGCCGGGATGATAATCGCCATTTTAAAAAAAGAATCCAAGCTGAAACCGGTGATTGCCTGGGTATTTTCGGTAGTATTATTATTCTTAATTTTTGAAAATGTTCCCCAGCAGTCGCCGCTTCGCTTTACCGAAGCGATGATCCACGTGCCTCTGGGGATATTGGCGGCCTATTTTTTCTATTGGCTATGGCAGTTGACACATGTCATTGCGAGGAGTCCCGATGAAATCGGGACGACGTGGCAATCTCGCGCGCCTGCCTGCGCAGGCAGGAATACGCGCAAACAAGTTGCGAGATTCCTCGACTTCGCTCGGAATGACAACGCAAATCTGATATTAATGCTGTCAAAGATTATCCGAGCATCTGTTTATTTCATAATAACAGCAATCGTCCTGATGGGACTGGGAGTGATGGTTTCCATGGTTTTATGGTTGACCGACCAGTCCGTCTCCAAAAGAACCGGCACCTGGAAAGTGCCCATTGGCGCTCAACTTGTCTATCCTCTCAAAGACTTTATGGATGGGATCTATTTCCTTCGCGATAAAATACCGGGGGAGAGTGTTGTCTTGGGTTACGTGACAGGGGGAAATTACATTCCCGCTTATACCAAACACAGCGTTTACATTGGCCACGCCAATACCCCTAATGAAGACGGTAAAGAGAAGATTGCCATTAAATTTTTTTCCGGGAAGATGACGGAAACGGAAAGTCGGGAATTTCTGAAAAAGGAAAGAATTTCCTATATCTTCTTCGGCCCGCAGGAGAGGGAAGTGGGAGGTTTGACTGATTTATCTTCAGCTTATCCTTTCCTCCGTCCTGTTTACAAAAACAATCAGTTGATTATATATAGTGTGGCTTCTTCGCGGTCATAAACCGGTTTCAAAAGCTTCGGATAGAGATAATTATTATACATAGGCTTCTCTTCCGGCCCCTGATATACCAGAGTAATTTTATTGTCCAAAAGAAAGTCTTTGGCTTCTTTTTCCGTCATTTTATTGGCGAAAAAACTTTCCGCAAGCTGTTTTTTCCTGTCTATTTGGTAAGTGTAACCGAAATGGCCGATAAAGCTGGTGGTATGGGTGAAGGCCGGCAGGAAATTGCCGCTGTAAAAAGTGGAAAGGGTAAGGGTATTTGGCGGGAAGTTGCGGTTGATGTAGGCAAAAGCGTTGTTTAAGCGGTTGTCGAGATAAACGTTGCCGTAAATCGGCCAGTATTCCCGGATCTGGTCCTTAATACTCCATGTTAGCGTCGGTAGGGTATAAGTTAAGAATAATATCCCAATAATTAGGGAAAATCCTAAATTTAAAGCACTTAATCTCAGATTTTTTGAATTTTGGACATTTGGATTTGATTTGTCATTTGCCTGCCTGCCGGCAAGGCAGGGATTTTGGATTTTGGATTTGTTATCGATGATAAATTGGATAAACTCTTGAAGAGCTTTTATTCCGAGTACGGCGAGGATAGAAAGTGGTAAGTATGGTGTTCCCTGGATCAACCGGATGTTGGAGAGATTTAGTTTTTGGGCAAAGGGGATGAGGAGAAGCGGAGTGACAAACCATGAGACGGTGAAAAGATATTCGAAGCGTTTCGAGCGGAAAGCATATACTATCCCCAAAATCGCAAATGGAAGCAGGATGCCGAAAGCGCCGAAGAGCTCGCCCGCAAGCGGAAACTGGAGTTTCCTTTCCCACTCGATATACTGGCTCCAGGGAAAGCCGCGGTTGGTTTGGGCAAGCATGAGGAGCATGAAGAATAATCCAATAACCCAATAACCCAATAACCCAATGATATTTGAATTTTGAGTTTGATTTGACTTTTGACTTTTGAATTTTGAATTTTTGCCTGTGAAATAAGAAAAAATACTGTTTAAAATAAGTGCTGGAGGGAGAGCAAGCAGAATGATAAACAGGCTCGGCGTGTGGACAAAAGCCAGAAGAGCGGCAAAAACACCTAAGAAAATGAGGTATTTCAGCCTCGGCTGGCGCATGTATTTAATGATAAGAAAGACCGACAGGATCAGAAATAGGCTACCAAACATGTGGTGGGGAAGGTAAGCCACCCGCCTGATGGCATCCATGCCTGTCCACCAGTTCATATAAGGAATTGAGACGATCTTGCCGCTTGAAGCTGTTTGGTGCATGAAGGCTCCGCCGAAGATAAAAAAGAGGAAAGTTAGCCTCGGGTAGGGTAGGCGAAGGTATATAAGGAGAGAGAAGGCGGAAAGTAGGCAAAGTATGCCTAGAACGAGCCTGACCAGATGGTAGGTGAAGACATAAGGGATGGCCAAAAGATGGCTAAGTTTGCCCAGCCAGGCGAAATAGGCGAAGATGACCGAAGGCTGGTGGGCCTCGGAAGTGTAAGGGTCGCTCGTTAGCCAGTCGCCCGAGGCACCTTTATTCATGAGAGACTGGTAGAAAAAGAAGTCCTGGACGTTGTTGTGGGTGAGCAGAAATGTCCGCCCAGGCGGGCTATGGCGGAAAAGGGTGACAAGGGGGATCAGGTTGAGGGTGAGAATGACGATGGTAGCCAGCATAAAAAAGAGGGATTTTGAGGCTAACAGGCGGGAAAGAGTCTTTTTCATGGGTCTTAGAACCTGTTTAAGAAGTGTCATTGCGATCCCGAGCTTGTCGAGGGAGAAGCAATCCCGTGATATTACGGTAATTCCAACGGGATCGCCACGCTCTCCGCCAGGCTGGCGGATCGCTCGCGATGACATTTTTTTTGACTTTTCGAACAGGCTCTCTTAGATGGATTATAGGCAGGAAGGGTACTTTTTCGCAATGGACACTTGACAAAGTCTATACTATAGGGTACACTCCCTGATACAAAAACAGCCTCGAGGTTTCATGCCGAAAAGGCTTTTTTTTGTGTGAAGTTGGCGGTTGTCAGGCAGACATAAATCGCGTTTGTCTTTGACAACCGGCAATTCACATTAGCACTTTAACCACGCTACAATCTTACCTCGCGTTGGAGGCTTACAGCCTCGCACCCGCGAGGGGCGATTATACGTGGTTTGCGGTGCTTCGCACCTTAACAAATCCCTAAGAACACATTATCTCTTAGAGAAAATATTAATTAAGAAGAATTTATTCTCCGATCCCTTGGGGATTGAAGTGGTGGAAAATATCTATCGATGGGTTTTTTTGGATGGTTTTCGGTAGAAGGCGATCCAGAAAAGAAGAAAGATAATAAGTGCCAAAGCATAAGTAGTTCTGGCATTTGTAAGTAATGCATATAAATCGTTAGTCATGTGAAATCTCCTTCAGTTTAAATGCAATCATTAATGATAATGTACCAAAAAATAGATTTATTAGCAAATCGCCTATTTTAGATGTATCTCTTAATATTGACAAACCCGGAAAGATAAAAACCAGTCCATACCATCCGGCAGCAAGATCAATAAACAGTCCGGATAATACTTCGAGCCTGTCAGAAGAGAACAATTTATTCATCAAGAAAAGTATATCACTTTTTCCATCAGTTCTATCCCTAAGGAGAAAGGAGAAAAAAAGTAAAAAGAAAAGCCGCGGAAAAGGGAAACTGCAACCTTTTCTACCGATGAAAATCGGTATGCGGTTCGTCTGCAGACATGGTGAAAGCCGATCTAATCGGCTCCGTTCGGTGAAACGTGGAGAAACGGGGAAGTCCCGGGACTGTTTCTTCGCGTAGGCAATTCATTTCGCATAGTCAAAAGGAGAAAAGATCATGAACCGGAAAGTCCTATGGGGTTTTTCAAGTATTGTTTCGGCGACCAGCCTGGTCGTCGTCGTGCTGGCGTTTTTTGCCCTCAGTGGGGGCACCAGCGTTCATAGCGCCAACGCCGCGTCGGCTGAACAAGTCGCCGCCGCGCAGGCCGCCGTCGTCGTCACGCAGACGCAAGCTATGTCTGTTACGGCGCCAGCGGATTCGCGGATGAGTGCCCAGGCGTGGGCGCTTGTTGGCCAGACCGCCCAGGTGACTTACTCGGCGTATTTTGGCACCTCCAATGATTACGACCGGCGCACTGATTTTGAAGTTAACTCGGGAAGTGACTGGTGGAATGCGTCGATCGTTAACGCTCAAGTTTCCAGCGGAACGTGGTTCTGGCCATTTGACGGGGTGACCAAAGGTTACATCATCTGGGATCACCCCGCCGGTGGGTGGGCGGAAATCGTCTTAACTGTGACGTACGCACATACCGGCACGGCTCGAACCATGGCTTTCAACGCGGGCCCGTATTTCAATTACGCTGACACTGTTTGGCTCATGGAACCCCCGCCCGCAACAGGGTTGACCGTATCGGTTGATCGGTCGTTGAAGGTCAACAGTGGACAAGCGGCAACCATATCTGCTCAGTTGGTCGACGCCTGGGGCATCCCGGCTGCCTACGGCAATGTGGTCCTGACCGGCACGATCCAACCAGGATTCGGGACGCTGGGTGTTTTCACTCCAACCGACCTGCTGGGCCGTTCGGCAACGACGTGGACAGTGGGATCGCTGGTTGGCGACGGCCTCGTCACTATCACTAATGGTGTCTTTACCGGCACCGGGGTAGTCCAAGTCGAGCCGTGGCGGGTGTTTTTGTCCCCTGTTTTCAGGGACTGGAATCCGTGCGCTTGGACGTACCTAGTCTACTATAACAACCAACTTGCCAACGGCCGGTGGGTTGTAACCCTCCAGGGTCACGGAACCACAGCTTGTCCGTGGGGTTCTCGGGAGGTCACTCTGACCCCGTTGGATAGCCGGCTCCAAGTTAGCCAGCGCGCGGTCGTGGTCGGCGAGACGCCGGTTGACGTTCAGGTGTGGGTTGACGATCCACCTCCATGTACGCTATACCAACTGAAAATCAGTTGGAACGGTGGAGAAGCAACCCAGACTTTGGTAACCTATCACGCCAATATCCTCAAGATCGAAATCAATAC
>JALHWS010000097.1 GCA_022866885.1 Candidatus Microgenomates bacterium
AAAGAATAGTCTCGATGGTTTCGGTCAAAGTGCCGATCTGGTTTAACTTGATGAGAATGGAATTGGTGGTTTTTTCCTCAATTCCTCTTTGCAGCCTTTTCCTGTTGGTTACATACAGGTCATCACCGAGAATCTGGATTTTTTTGCCCTCTGATCGGGTAAATTTTTGAAAGGCATCCCAATCGTCTTCGGCAAAGATATCCTCCATGGAGATAATCGGGTATTTGGCAGCAAGCTTTATATAGAATGCAGCCAGTCCGTCACTGGTGACTGTTTTCCCTTCTTTATTCAGCTTATATTTACCGTCTTTGTAAAACTCGGTAGCGGCCGAATCGATCCCAAAAGAAATACCTTTTCCAAGCATATATCCTGACTTTTTTATGGCTTCCGAAAGAAGTTGAAATGGTTCTTCATTGGATCCGACATTCGGCGCAAACCCACCTTCATCGCCGACGGAGATGGCATAACCTTTGGCTTTGATAATTTTTTTCAGCAGTTGATAGACTTCCGCATTCATCCGGATCGCCTCGGCAATTGTTTTTGCACCGATGGGAAAAAGCATGTATTCCTGGATATCAGTAGCCCAATTGGCGTGCTTTCCGCCGTTCATGACGTTCATTTCCGGAATCGGCATAAGATACCTTCCGGAAAACTTGGGATTAAATTTGGTCAGATACTGATAGAGTTCTTTTTTCTCCGAAACTGCTTGCGCCCGGGCGGCACTTAAAGAAACAGACAAAATAGCATTGGCACCCAGATTTGCTTTATTCTCCGTACCATCAAGTTCAATCATGGTCCGGTCAAGCTTTTCCTGATTACCAGCGTCAAGTCCGCGAATTACCCGGGAGATTTTTTGGTTGACATTCTCAACTGCTTTTAAGACTCCGGCGCCAAGGTAGCGGTTTTTATCGCCATCCCGCAGTTCGACCGCTTCATATTTTCCGGTTGAAGCCCCTGAAGGAACGGCTGCCCAACCGACACTACTGTCTTCAAGGGAGGTAAAAGTTTCTACTGTCGGATTCCCCCGACTATCAAGGATTTCCAAGGCTTTGACTGATTTTATTTTCATAATTATTTAATTGAATAATTGATAACTCCTATATTCTATTGTATTTCTGCCGCATTTTGAAGTTGATCCTTTGCAATTTTCCAGACTCCTTTTTCCCGAAACGCCGGAATGGTTTGCCGGCGGGCAGCGTTGAAAACCGCCGAAGCATGCAGCTTATATCTGCGGATATAATCAGGCAGACTGACAATTGTCTCTCCCTTCAAATAGGCAATTCTTTTGTGAAGAGATTCCATAAGAGCAAGCGACAATGTATTCTCCATGAGTTTTGTTTTTTTATCATTCCGATAAACTTCAAACGATTGGTAATATGTTTGTTTATCTTTCTGCCGGATAATAATTCTGGGAAAACCTAACCGCAGAAGCTGATAATTTATCAGTACCCGGCCTAACCGGCCGTTTCCGTCATTAAACGGATGGATCGTCTCAAAATCCAAATGAAACCTGGCGATTTTCTCCAGGAAATACGACGAAAAGTTACTGCTGTATTCTACGAGAATTTCTTTCATTCTACGTTCGATATGTTCCGGCGGTATAGCGATAAACGTACCAATCCGGACATATTCATTGCCCTGACGGAATCTTCCGGCGATGGTATCGTTGATGCCGCTAAGAAGCATCTTATGCAGAAGAAACATCAACTCAATTGATAATTCCTGGTCCTGGGATTTAATTTTTTTAAATTCAATCACTCTGCCTAAATTTTTGGCTTCATACACTTCGCGCACCGTTACTTTTCGGGATACTTCCAAATCTAGAAGGATCTGTTCAGTTTCTTTAAGCGTCAAGGTGGAGTTTTCTATGGCATTGGAATTATAAACATTTTCCGGAAGTTCAGCTTCATCAAGAAGGGTAAGTAAAGATTCCTTTCCCGGGCGCAACATATCATATGATTCTTTCAGTTTCCGGATCCGTTCTTTGACCGAAGGATAGATTGCCATACAAAAAGAAGTATACCATATTCACTCTATTTTGTCAAATCATAGTGAATATTCATTAAAAACAGGGTAAATTCACGGTGTTTTTAACTTACTCCTGTGGAAGAAGATATACATTTACAAACCAAGTTTTCACTTTGGCCCAATGGAGATGTCCGGAAATTGATATATTGTTTTCCCTGCCAAGCACGCAATGAATATGGGGTTTTCCTTCCCGAATTTCCCCAACACCTGACATTTCTAAGGGTTCTTTATACTCTGTCGGGATATCTTTTTTGGCGTCTTTTTTTGGCATGAAGCTGATACAACACTCATCTACCGCGCCAATCACTGATATAATAGCGCCTTCCCGTATTCCTTTATCCTGAAGATTTTTTTAAACGGTTTCCATAACCTCTTCACCAGGATTGACATGGATTTTTATCATTGGCATATTATTATTTTACCTTGAAATAGACTTTTAACAATACTTTAATTGATTTTCTCCCATAACCACTTTTTAAATACTCTTCTCTGTTTTTCGCATCAATCCTATTCAGAAATGCTTCGTAGAAAATGAGTTTATAGGGAATAAATAGTTTGGTAGCAAGATTTTTTCCTGAATTGTGTTCCTTGAATCTTTTCTTTAAATCTGAAGTGTAACCGATATAAAAACTCCTATCTTTGAGGGATTGGAGAATATAAGTGTAATAAAACATGAAGGCGAAGCCGCGTTTATCTTAACGAAACATGGAACGTAATAAATCCTTCGGATTTAAACGTTCCTGCGTAATCTCTAAGCTCTCCTTCGACAAGCTCAGGATCGCTAAGATATTACGCGGCGGAGAGAGCGGGATTCGAACCCGCGAGGACCTTGCAGCCCTACACGCTTTCCAGGCGTGCGCCATAAACCAGCTAGGCGATCTCTCCTATTTTATTTGAAATCAAACGGCGAGACGTAATAAATTTACTTCGTAAATTTAAACGTCCCAGCAGCGTTGAATCCCGATCAAATCGGGATTCTTACGCTGCGCGCCTGAGAGGACTCGAACCTCCAACCGCGAGATCCGGAATCTCGTGCTCTATCCAGTTAAGCTACAGGCGCAGAGTAATAATTTTCTTCGAAAATTAAACTCTGCTGGAGTGTTTAAATCCTGATTTTATCAGGATTTATTGCACTCCGCATCATCAAATAATTTTAATGCTTCTTGGAATGCGGTCTTATCGGATTTGTATGTCAAACTTTTTTCCACTTTCTCTTTCGGCCACCACTCCACTTTCATCATTTCAAAATCATGGTTTTTTATGTCTCCTCCGGCATATTCCATAAGGAAATAATAGACAGTTTTGAAACGTTTCTCGCCTTTCCAGACGTAAAAATATCCGGCCGGTTTCGGCAGTTTGACAATGATTCTGCCTTTGACGCCAGTTTCTTCCTCCACTTCCCTCAAAGCCGTTTCTTCTTCTGATTCTCCTTCTTTATGGTCGCCGATAAAACCTTTCGGGAAAACCCAGCCCTTATGCTGACTGTGCTGGCAAACAAGCCAATAAACATTATTGGCTTTCCGCTCAAAAACAATTCCTCCGGCCGAAAATTCTTTAATCATAATGTTTCGCGGCGGTGGGAGAGGGATTTGAACCCCCGTGGGCCTTTCGACCCCCAAGGTTTTCGAGACCTGGCCGTTAAGCCGCTCCGGCATCCCACCTTATTATCAAATGGCGAAACGTAATAAATTTTCTTTGAAAATTGAAACGTTTCAGCAGCGTTTAAATCGCGAAGCGATTTATTACGCTGCGCGCCCACCCAGAATCGAACTGGGACCAGAGGCTCCGCAAGCCTCTACTCTATCCTTTAAGCTATGGGCGCAAAGTAATAATCTTCTTCGAAGATTAAACTTTGCTGGAGTGTTTAAATCCCGATTTGATCGGGATTTATTGCACTCCGCATTACTATACACCTATTATATTATCTGGAAGGTAAATACGCCACTTTGAGGAATGATTTCAGCTTTCCGACTCAAACGGGATTTTTTTGGATAGCCATTCGGAAAAATTGTCAACCAGGCTCTTCGGCGGTTTTTCCTGAAAAAGGAGGTATTTACCGATAATCTCCTTCAGCTTTTTCTCATCGACTTCACGCAAAACCGCGCGCAGTTGGGCCGGAAAAGGCAATCTCGTCTGGATGACCAGAACTCTTTCCTCCCATTTGTTTTCAAACCAGAAAGAATGAAGTTCAATCCAACGGAACATCCGTCCCGCATTGTCAAACCCCAAAGGGGTAATCCGGTGTTCTGTCTCAAGCGGCGGGATGGTAGAGATGACATAAACGACAAAGGCGATAGACAAAATCACGCCGATCAATAAAAACTCATGCAGGAAAAAAACAATCACCACCAAAAGCAAAGTCAGGGCGGCAATCGTCTGGTAAAAAATCCTGTTTCTTTTCTTGAAAGGATAGGCGGGACTCGTCCAGGAAACCAGTATTTCGTTAAGGTCTGGTTGATTTGATAGCGGATTATTTTGGGCAGCCGTGTTCATATTGTCTTTCTAAAGTCATTATAGAACAACAACCTGCCTTTCTTCAACGGGTCTGTCTTTTGCTTGAGGGTTTACGGTTTCTTCGGTTTTCCGCCCGGCGTCTTAAGGAATTGGCCTGGATTGTTTCCAGACGGTCTTTTTTATCCTTCAGTCCGGTTTCCACAATTTTCTGGCATTCGGGATCCGGACAGATATTGGCGGTATAAGTCACCAGTGACTTACCGATATATTCTTTCCATTTCTTGGAAAAAATACGTTCCTTACCGCAACGAATACACGGATTAGTAGGTGTTTTCACAAGAATTAAATTTTAAATTAAATTTAATACCTTCGGCTGCCCCGATTACCAAAGCCGCCGCGTCTTCTTTCATCGCCTCGACCGTTGGTATAGGTCGGTTTCGGCAAAGCCTCTTTGACGACAATGTTTCTGCCTTCAAGCAAATGACCGTTTAGCTGTTCGATTGCTTTTTTTGCGTCTTCCTCCGAGGCCATTTCCACGAAAGCAAATCCGCGGCTGGATCCGGTATATTTATCCTTGATGATGCTGACTGATTGTACCTGACCGATGGTGGTGAACAACTGGTTTAAAGCATTTTCATCTATAGTAAAGGGGAGACTCCCGACAAATAAATTTTTAGCCATTTAATAACTCCTTATGTTAATATTTGTAATACTGAGCGTAGTCGAAGTATAAAACAGATGAATCTGCCTAAATAAGAAGTGGTCTCTCAAAAAGCGGAAAAGATACGAAGTATTTTACAAACGGGTATCTTTATCTTGACTCTTTAAAACAAAATCTGATATAAGCAGATTTATCGGTTTTATAAATCTGTAAAAGAAGTTTACCACAGATCCACCTATTAGTCAATGACTACTATAGGATTATTTCTTCAATGTAGATACTATCGCTGTCAAATCGGAAGAGAGCTCTTTATTGATGTTTTTGTCTAAATCAGAAAAGTTAACGCACCGGTTTTCTTCAAAAATACCGGCGATCTGCCGTTCGCTTACCTTATATAATTCCTCCCCGCTTGGCGATTTTATCAATTGGTTTGGTTCAAATTTTGACCGGGGGCAATCCGGAAGATTATCGATGACTATGCCTTTACTTTCCTTCAAAAGGGTATCACATGAAGCGCTGTTATCCGCAGTTAAATAATATTTATCGAAATCAATCCCCTGACATTGAACCACGGTCCAGTTTTTGGGAATTCTTATCTTGAATAAACCTCCATACAATAGCACTTCTTTAGTCGCGTATATCCGCTCAACCGTTTGGGGCAAACCTAGAGCAAAGTCGCCAAAAGTATAATCCGGCTGGCCGGGAAAACGTCCAACCGGACGGCTGATCCAGAAATAGCTGTTTGTTTCTTCCCGGGAAACAAGGTTTATTCTGTAATAATCAGACAAATAACTGAAACCAAAACTGTTCCCCAATTCCATGTCATAGATAAGGGCGGTTTTATCTTCTCCGACTTTGTCTTTGATGGTCTTCAACAAATCCTGCTTGGTACCCAATGACGTCGGGCTTATCTTTTTTACGAGAGGAAAAGCCTGTATAAGATTGGCAAAAGCGATAAAAACGACAACAACAGACAAAGCGGTAAACCGCCGGTTAATTTCCGCCAAAACCAAGGCCAGTCCAAAAGTTGCCAACGGATAAAGCCCGATAAAGTAGTATGAGGGAGCATGACCGCGATAAACGGTAAAGCCCAACAGATATACCAAAGAAATGACTAAAAATACTTTGAGGAAATTCCTGATTGGTTTAAGATGCCGGAAAAAAATTAAGAAAAAAATAAAAATAACGGAAAAAATTTGCTTTATCCAGCCGGATTCACGGCCGAAAACCACCGCCATTTGAGACTCAAGGATGTTGGTAAAGGCAAAAATAAAGGAACTGCCGAGGTATGAAAACCTATTGATTGAAGATATAGTAAATTGCTGCAAGTTGTTTCCAAAGGAATTACCGTGCCGAAAATGAAAAACAAGAAGCGGCAGTACTCCCAGCAGTGACAGAAAGATTGGCCAACAGATAGATCTGGTAATTATTTTTCTGTTGATAACAAAAAATATTATGCAGGCAAGGATAACAAAGATGAAACTGTAATGACTGCTTATGCCTAAAAAAACGCCTAAACCTAAAAGAATCCAATTGATTGTTTTTGGGGAGGAAAGTAAAAAATACAGCCCGAAAAAAGTCAAAATGACGGCAAGCGGTAATAGATTGACGTTCCATGGAATCCGGTCATAAGTAATCATCAAAGGAGAGGTCGACCAAAGCAGAGTGAAAAAGAAAGCGGCCTCTTTCCCCAGTTTTCTCATTAACAAGTAACCGGTAATGATAGTTATAACTGACACCGTCGCTGCCAGGTAGGCTCCGGCGATCGGATCCATTTTAAAAAAGAAAAAGAAGACCGCTGCCAGATATGAGTATAGCGGGCCGACGTAAAGGTTGCCGACGCTGGTTTTGGCTCCGATAAGCGGTAATTTATGATCAATAACAATACTTTTCGCAGGATAAGCTACCGAATTTTCCTGATCCCACTCAAATTCGCTGTTATAGCGAAGGTTTTGGAAGCGGAAAAAGACACCGGTTAAAATAAGGATTATTCCCAGGAGATAGACTGCTTTCATCTTCATGCGTCTATTTTACCAGATCTTATGTTAATGGTATCATGATATTATATTCATATTAACGAAAAATGCCCGATTATCCCGAAAACCCTCCCGCACATAATGAAAGAAGGGAATTTTCTCTCCCGAAGTATTATCTTATCGCGCTGATAATCATTATTCTTATTCTGTCGGTCATTATTTTTATCATCATAAATCCGAACTCTAACAAGGCTTCTCAAACCGTATTAAAATATATTGCGCCCACATTTGTTTTACCCACTGCCACTCCAACTTCCCCGGGAAAAGTTGTTGCGCAAATAGGAGAGGAATCAATTTTTGAAGAAGATTTCAATTATGAATTGCTTTTTCTCACTTCTTTGCAAAAAGACAAAGAGGTTGAACTTAAAAAATATATTTTTGATAAAATAACCGAGGATTCCATCCTTCTTCAGGAGAACAAGAAAAAAGTGGAATTGACCAAAGATATCTATAATTGGCCGGTAAAGGATTATACGAAGCGTGTTGACACTGTTAAAAAGCTGAAAAACCAAATTGAGGCAGATTTAAATAAAAATATTACTGCCAAAGAAGGTTATATTGTCTCTATATGGTATTTAAACATGGAAAATAGTCCTTTGGGCTACGAAAAAAGCAAAGAAATCGCTTTCACCAAAATCAGCAGTCTATATACCTCTGTTAAAAGCGGTCAGATGACCATCCAACAGGCAGGAGAGTCTGTAAAAAATGATTCCAGTTTAGCGGAAATTGATCCTGCATATGTCGTCAATGCCATCTCACGCTTCAGAGTCACTTCCGCAAAAGATATTTGCGCAGGATGTGTGGCTAGAATGGTACCGGATTTATGGAGTTTGGATCTAAACGAATTGACAAAAATATACCCTGTCAAAGAATCAGCCGTGGAAGAATATTATGCTTTTGGACAGGTAACGAAAATCACTGCGGGCGATGGTAATCTGACTTACAAACAGTGGCTGGATAAGAAAAAAAGTGAATATAAAATCCAAATATATTAATCATAAAATGAAATATTTTGTAATAAGCCTGATTTCCCTTTTTATTTTCTTTGCTATCCCGAAAGAATTGACATATGCAACTCCAATAATCAGGGGAAGAATCAAAGACGCAAAAACAGGTTCTTATCTGCCTGTACCCGGAGCGCCTTTGCCTGAGTTGAAATGGTGCTCATGTTTGGCAGCCAGTAGAGGGGATTGCGCCAATAAAGACGAATGGGACTGTATATTTATGAGGAATGCTGATTTTACGCCTCCCCAAAGCGGTAACCTTTGTTCTTCAATTTGCGACAATTGGGAAGAAAGCTGCGGCGGTGGAGCAACAGGAACCTGTAAAGATATTTGCGTGTATCCCGGCGGTTCAACATCCGCCTGGAAAACTCCTCCTTGCCCGTCTCCATTTTATGATGCCGGATCCGGACATAAATGCTGCATCGATAGAAGCCAAAATCCTGAATACAACTACAATATGTGGATTACTGATGATGTGGTGGACATGGCTTTTAGGGAAGGGGCTCCTCCAGTACGTCCATTAGACAAACCATATTTTAAATTTGAACAGGTACATTTATGTGTTAGCGGCAATACTTATGTAACCGGAGTGAGCAATGCTGATTATCCCGGAACTTTTACGTTAGCTATGTATGGCTGGCCGGAAGGAAATAAACTTGTTTATTCTAATTTAGAAATTGAGTATACTCCGCCAAATACACCGAATTATCCTACTTCAACTCCTGCGCAAACCCCTGATGTCTGCACTTGCGATAGCGTGGAGATCCCCAGTGAAATATCAGCCGGAAAGACCATCACCATCACTACATATGCTAAATCATTGGACGTTGCTAAAGTACTAGTGAAATATATGGTCTATCATGTCTCAAGAAACGGGACGGAAATTGCCACTTCGGAGCAAATACCGGCTGAAATAGTGACGGATGAAACAAGCGCCAAATATGGCATGTATTACACAAAATGGGATTATACTATTCCCACTGATGGTG
>JALHWS010000098.1 GCA_022866885.1 Candidatus Microgenomates bacterium
GGGTTTATTTCTACCAGTTATTGCCGTTATCGGCCTGATTATTCTATTTGTCTGGTATCTTTACAATGACTTAGTAACATTGAAGATGCGGGTGAAAGAATCCTGGAGTCAGATCGAAGTCCAGTTAAAAAGAAGAGCGGATCTGATCCCTAACCTTGTCGAATCGGTTAAAGGTTATGCTAAGCATGAGAAGAGCGTTTTCGAAAACGTGACCAAAGCCAGAAGCGCCATGATGAAAGCTGAAGGTCCGAAAGATGTAGCTAAAGCGGAAAACCAGCTGACCGGTGCTTTGAAATCACTTTTTGCCGTTGCCGAGAATTATCCGCAGCTTCGCGCCAATGAGAATTTCCTGCAACTTCAAAAGGAACTTTCAGACACGGAGGATAAAGTGGCTTATTCCCGCCAGTTTTATAATACCAGCGTGACCGAGTACAATACTAAAATCACTCTTTTCCCGAATGTGCTGATAGCCAACAGTCTTGGTTTCAAAGCCGAGGAGTTTTTTGAAGCGGGTGAAGAAGACAGAAAAAAGGTCAACGTGAAGTTTGAGTAACAGAAGACGGTATGTCATTGTCAGTTTATTCTCAGATAGAGGGCAATAAGACCAAGACGTGGGTAATTATGGTCTTTTTTGTCCTCTTTATCGCCACCATCACTTATGTTTTCAGCCAGGCCAATGGTTCTGGTTTGTCTTATGCCGGTTTTGCCTTGATTTTATCAGGGATAGTAAGTCTGGGCAGTTACTACTGGTCGGACAAGATGATTTTGGCGATGTCCGGAGCCCATGAGGCAGACCGGAAAAAAGATTTTGACCTCTTTACGGTTTCGGAAAATATCGCCATCGCCGCCGGTATCCCCAAACCGAAAGTTTACGTCATCGAAGACAGCGCTCCCAATGCTTTTGCCACCGGCCGTGATCCCAAACATGCGGTGGTCTGCGCTACCCGCGGTTTACTTGATAAATTGAACCGGCGGGAACTGGAGGGAGTCATCGCTCATGAAATGTCCCATGTCAAAAATTACGACACCCGGTTGATGGCGATCACAGCCATTTTAGTCGGGATGATCGCTTTTTTAGCCGATTGGTTTATGAGGATGCTTTGGTGGGGTGGAGGCAGACGCAGTAATGACAATGAAGATCGCGGCAGTATGACGGCTATTTTTACCCTTATCGGAATAGTTTTTGCCGTTTTATCTCCGTTGATTGCCACTATCATCCAGCTGGCAGTTTCCCGAAAAAGAGAGTTTTTAGCTGACGCTTCAGGGGCTCTACTAACTCGGTATCCGGAAGGGTTGGCCAATGCCTTGGAAAAAATGAGCGCAGACCGGGAAGTATTGGAAGCGGCCACCAATGCGACCGCCCACCTTTATATTGTTAATCCTTTCAAAGGCAAACAGTTTGCTGCCTGGTTTGCCGGGCTTTTCGATACCCACCCGCCGGTTGCCGAAAGAATAAAAATATTGAGAGCAATGTAACTTGCCTGTTTTTACTTGTAAAATGTTTTTGATTATTCTCATTGGGAAAGTGATAATTTTTGCCAGCCGATTATTGAATATCGGCAACGGCGGAACCTGGCCCGGAGAGATCGCCCTGCATTTTTACCCGAAAATATTTTTGTATTTTGCCGGACAAATAAAAAAATCCATAATTTTGGTCGCGGGAACCAATGGTAAGACTACCACCAGCAAACTGATTAAGCATATCCTGATCGAATCCGGTACAGATCCCAAAAAAATCATCCATAACGAGTCAGGTGCCAATCTGGTTAATGGTTTAATTTCTTCTTTTATCCAAAATTCAACGCTTACCGGCAAAATTTCCAGCGATTACGCCATTTTCGAAGTTGATGAAGCAAGCTTATCACAAGTTTTGGAACAGTTAACAAACTTCCGTAAAAAACTGGTAGTTGTCCTGTTAAATCTTTTTCGGGACCAACTTGACAGGTATGGCGAAGTTGATACGATTGCCGGTAAATGGAGTCGGTATTTGCAAAAACTTCAGGGTGATTTTTCAGTCGTCTTAAACGGTGATGATCCGCAGATTGCCTATCTTGGTAATTCCGTTTCAGGTAAAAAATATTTTTTCGGGATCAATAGACCTGGGAAATTTCTAAAAACCGGTGAACATGCCACTGATTCTACTTATTGTTTGAACTGCGGCCACAAGCTTCAATACAAAGGCATATATTTTTCCCATATCGGAATCTGGTTTTGTCCAAACTGCGCAGCGGAAAGACCGACTCCGCAAATTTCCGGCTGGCCGTCTCCATTAGTAGGACTTTACAACGAATACAATACCTTGGCGGCCGTGGGCGTGGCAAAAATACTATCCATCCCGGATAAGGAAATCAGGAGAAGCTTAAATAATTTTAAGCCGGCTTTCGGGAGACAAGAAGAATTTATTGTCGATGGCAAGAAAATAAAAATATTTCTGGCTAAAAATCCGGCCGGTTTCAACGCTTCGCTGCGGACCGTTCTTGAACGCCAACCGAAAACAATTTTACTTGTTCTAAATGACAGGATTCCCGACGGACGCGATGTATCCTGGATCTGGGACGTGGATTTTGAGATGATCCCAAAATCAGTTAAAGTAATTGTTTCAGGAGAACGGGTATATGATATGGCACTGCGGATAAAATATACAATGAAACCTGCCTGCGCAGGCAGGCAATGTAACAATCCGCCAGCTGGCGGACAAATGAAACAATTGATGATATATGAAAATTTACATGAGGCAATTTATTCTGGATTAGATAGCCTTGATAAAGATGAAATACATTATATCCTGCCTACCTACACTGCGATGTTGGAAGTAAGAAAAATACTGGGGGGTAGAAAGATATTATAATTAATTTAGATTGTCATTGCGAGCAAAGCGAAGCAATCCCATCCGAGATTGCCACGGCTACTTCGTAGCCTCGCAATGACATAGAATTTGTTATATGGCACATAATTATTTGTTGAATATTGGGTGGCTTTATCCGGACCTCA
>JALHWS010000099.1 GCA_022866885.1 Candidatus Microgenomates bacterium
ACGAACATGATGAGGCGGAATTTATCACCCGGGAAATATCCAATTACAGATATTATCATCCGAAAAGTTCTTATTCTGACTTCGTCGTCCTTTACCGGACCAATGCCCAAAGCCGGGTAATCGAAGAAGAGCTTCTATCCAAAAGTATCCCTTATCTTCTGGTCGGCGGTGTCCGGTTTTATGAACGGAAGGAAATCAAAGATGTCCTGGCCTACCTTCGGTTATTGGTTAATCCTGCCGACTCGGTTTCCCTTAAAAGAACAGAGAAAATCGGCAAGAAAAAATACGAGCGTTTTTTAGTCTTTGCCCAAGCTTTCAAAAAAAAAGAGCAATCACAGAAATTAACCGCTTTGGAGATTTTGGACCAAACCCTTGAAGCGTCAACCTATCTTGATTTATACGATCCGGAAATAGAAGAGGAATTTTCGCGGCTGGAAAACATCAGGGAACTCCGTTCGGTGGCGGCCGAGTTTAACGACCTTTCCCTTTTTTTGGAAAATGTCGCTCTGGTTGAACAGGAATACACCCCTGATCATCCTATTCCTCAAGAGAAAAACGACGCCTTAACCTTGATGACTCTTCATGCGGCCAAAGGTCTGGAGTTTAAAACCGTTTTTATCGTCGGCATGGAAGAAGGCCTTTTCCCCCATTCCCGATCGCTTCTTGACACTTTGGAGCTGGAAGAGGAGAGACGTCTTTGTTATGTGGGAGTAACGAGGGCGATGGAAAACTTATATCTCACTTTTGCCCGGCATCGGCTGTACTTCGGTCAGAGGAACGCCAATCAGATTTCCCGGTTTATCCTTGATATCCCCGAACATTTAGTTACCCTGGCAGGAAACGACCCGGTTTGAACCGGCGTGATAGACATAAGGTATTCCGGAAACATCCAAAACTATCACGTAACCGGGGACGATCACTTGGGCATATAACATATCTTTCTTCGGACAACCCAAGCTCGTGTTGGACCAGTCTTTTTGGGTAACATCTTTGAGAGTGATATTTTCTTTTCCAATTGCCAATTTCTTCGCCAAATCCGAAGTAGCCATTCCAATATATTTTGAAGCTTCGCTTCCGACGTTTACTTGCTTTAGGGAAATCATTTCTTTTTGAAAAATAAGGCCGGCGATCAGGATGACTGCAGCCATCAGTAACCACTGCGGCGTTTTCGCCAAAGGCGAGCGCGAAAAGTTTATATTTCTTTTCCCCATCATAGATATGATAACATATAAAATATCCATGTGTATAAAACCTGTCAATCTAAAAGATAAAGAGGCTTTTAACCGTCTGGCACTCCACCCCCTCCAGTCGTGGGAATGGGGGGATTTTCGCCAGAAGTCAGGGTTGGAAATAATCCGCCTGGGGAAATACACTAATAATAAATTAACGGAAACCGCCCAAATCACTATCCATCCGATTCCCTTTGTTAAAAAAACCATCGGTTATTTCCCCAAAGGCCGTCTCCCATCCTATGAAATGCTGCAAGAACTGGTAATCATCGGCAAAGAACATAATTGTATTTTTATCAAACTCGAACCAAATATAACTATTAATAACCTTTCAAAATTCTTAATTCATAAATCCCCCCATCCTCTCTTCACCAAATATACTCTTCAACTAGACCTGACCAAAAGTGAAGAAGAACTATTAAAGAATATGCATCCCAAAACCCGGTATAACATCAAAGTCGCCCAAAAACACGGGGTAGTCGTCGCTGAAGATTCTTCCGAAGAAGCTTTTGAAAATTATCTGAAACTGACTTTTGAAACCACCAAAAGGCAAAAGTTTTACGCCCACGACGAAAAGTATCACCGCCTGATGTGGGAAACATTGAAAATAAACGGAATAGCCCACCTTTTTACTGCCACCTATCTTTATGAGGGACGGAAACATGTTCTGGCCTCTTGGATCGTTTTTCTTTTTAACGGTGTTTTGTATTATCCGTATGGCGCATCAAGTGAACGGTTCAGAAATACCATGGCCTCCACCCTTTTGATGTGGGAGATAATCCGTTTCGGCCAAAAAAGAGGGGCTAAAATCTTTGACATGTGGGGAGCACTGGGCCCTAACCCAAACCCGACTGACCCCTGGTTTGGATTTCACCGGTTTAAGATGGGCTTTTCTCCCAAACCAATAGAATTTATTGGCAGTTACGATTTGGTAATCGATCCAACTCTTTATCACTTCTACAACCTTGGTCATCGAATGAGAAATCTTTTCCTTAGAATAAAAAGAAACTTATCATGAAGAATTATCTTTTAATCGGCATATCGTTTCTCTTACTCACTTTCTTTTGCTACCATAATATTCTTAACAACAAACTTTTCTATGATGATGAAGAGCTCATATATAAAAACGCCTATGTTGCCGATTTGCGTTACTTTCCGAAATATTTTTCCGAAAATATGGTGGCCGGGGCGGGTAAAACCAGCAATATGTATCGGCCGGTCCTCCTTCTTTCTTTTGCCATCGATCATGCCATTTGGGGAAACAATCCCATAGGCTATCATCTAACCAGTATCCTTCTTCATGCAGCCAACGCTTTTTTGATTTTTCTTCTTATCCAAAGGCTATTTCAGCGGAAAATCCTCGCTTTTTTTACTGCTTTGCTATTCATTATCCATCCTATCCAAACAGAAGCCGTCGCTTACGCCTCCGGCCGAACCGACCTTCTTTGCTCTTTTTTTATCCTTTTGTCTCTCCTTTTTTTCTTAAAAAAAAATATTCTTCCGGCCGCCGTCTTTTTTATTTTGGCCATCCTTTCCAAAGAAACGGCTATCATTTTGCCTTTTTTACTGATTTTAATATCCCTGAAATTACCCGCAATCATTGCTCTTTTTTTCAGCATCGATTTTGTCTATTTGATCCTTCGGCTGACAACCCTGAATTTCGGCAACACCCTTAATTTTTACCAGACCGGTAATCTTTACAGTCAAAATCTTTTCGTCAGACTACTAACCTTTCCTTCAGCTTTTTTCCAATATCTCCAGCTGCTTATTTTCCCGAAAGAGCTGATTTTTGCCAGAAATATGACTTATGTTACATCGATAACTAATCCGGCTGTAATTATGTTTTTATTAATCACCATCGGACTTTTCCTGTTAATAAATAAAACAAAAAATAAAATCCTCCTGTTTTCCGCCGGCTGGTTTTTCCTGACCATTCTACCGGTTTCCGGCATTATCCCGATCAACAGTATTGCCGCCGAGCATTATTTGTATCTCCCCTCAATCGGCCTCTTTTTCCTGGTTGCTTCTATTTTCTTTTTTATATGGCAGAAATTCTCCAGTCATAATCACCGGACAATTCTATCCGTCATCTGTCTAACCGTCTTCGGTCTTCTTATCGTAAGAACTATCGCCCGAAATAATGACTGGCACGATCCGATCACTTTTTACACAAGGAGCCTTGCTCAATCTCCCTGGCATCTGCCTATGCGGCATAACTTGGCCATGGCCTATGCGGAAAACAGACAAACGGATCTGGCGATTGCCGAATACAAAAATCTGATTGCTTTATCCGACATCTATCCCAACACCCACCACAATTTGGCCAATATCTATAAAGAGCAAGGGAAGTATCAGGAGGCGGAAGAAGAATACCAAAAGGCAATTGTTCTGGATCAAAATTTCATTTTCAGTTATTATGCACTGGCCGACCT
>JALHWS010000100.1 GCA_022866885.1 Candidatus Microgenomates bacterium
CGATTCTTCATAAAAAATTCCCCCACGTACCCGTTTTGATACTTTGGAGCGATCATTTGGTAAAAGAAGTTTCATTATTTAAAAAAATCATCCGCATCTCTGAAAAAATCATCCGCAGCAATAAAAATAAAATCATTTTTATCGGCCAGAAGCCGCGTTTTGCCAGCCAGAATTTGGGTTGGATAAAATTCGGTTCAAAAGTCGAAGAAGAGACGGGAATTTCTCTTTATTCTTTTGAACAATTCCATTATCGGCCAACATTGGAAATGGCCTCAACATTTCATAAAAGCGGTCATCACGCCTGGAATCTGGGATATTTCGTGACCACGGTCGATTTCTTATGGAATATGTACCAGAAATACCAGCCGGAAATCTTCAAAGGTTTAAAAGAGTTAAAAGAGAGCGTAAATACGGAAAAATTTCCGTCTACCTTAAAACGCGTTTACCCGAAAATGCCAAAAATTTCCTTTGACAATGCCATTTTGGAAAAAATTGAACCCTCAAACGCTTTGGTTATTTCCGAAGATTTAGGCTGGAGCGATGTGGGGACTTGGGAAGCTTTGAAAGAAGCTTTGCAGACCAAGCCGGACCAAAACGTGGTTCAGGGGAAAGTGCTGGTGACTGATTGTCAGGATACTTTAGTTTATAATTATACGGACAAGCTGGTGGTGGCGATCGATCTTAACGGGATGCTGGTGATAAACACACATGACGTGGCGTTGATTTGCCATAAAAACTCTGTTCCGAAAATCAAAAAAATGGTGGAAAAGTTAGCCGACTCGGAAAATAATCATCTCATATGAATATTTTTTACGGTGATTTATATGACCGGACTTTGAAAAGGTTTTGCGATGTCTTTGGATCTTTGCTATTTCTGATCGTCTTTTCACCGGTCTATTTAATTTTGGCAATTTTGATCAAATTCGATTCGGCCGGGCCGGTTCTGGCCGATACTCCTGAGCGCGTCGGCAAAAACGGTATACTTTTCAAAATGTTTAAGTTCCGGTCAATGATCGAAAACGCCCATATGATGCTTCGGAAAGACCCGAAAATGAAATCTTTGTATGAGCAGTATAAAAGAAACAGCTATAAACTGAAAAAAGATCCCCGGGTGACCATCTTAGGAAAATTTATCAGGAAACATTCACTGGACGAAATGCCTCAAGTCGTCAATGTCCTGCGGGGTGAGATGAGTCTGATTGGTCCACGCGCTTATTATCCGGATGAATTAGTTGACCAACAGAGAAAGTATCCCCATACCAAAAAACTGGTTAAAAAAGTACTTTCCATCAAACCCGGCATTACCGGTTATTGGCAAGTTTCAGGCCGGTCGGAAGTTAATTTCGACAAAAGGATTGCCATGGATGCAGTTTATGTAGACAGGCGCTCTTTATGGTATGATATAAAAATCTTAGTAAAAACTCCGTTGGCGATGGTTTCCGGAAAAGGAGCCGTCTAATGAAAAAATGACAAAAGGTTTCCAGAAAATCCAATTAAATAAACCAAAACCATCCGTTTCTTCCCCGAAAGGAATGAAACATGCGCTTAAACCTAAAAAGAGCCACCCGATACTGAAGGTTACCGGAATTGTATTTTTAGTTTTGTTGGTTTTGGTCGGCTTGACCGGCCTTTTTGTCTTTATCCAGGGAAAAGACCTTTATGCGGCGGTCCAGAAAACGAGCCAAGTCGCCGGGGAAACCTATGCGGTGGCCAAGAAACAGGATTTGGAAGCTACGAAAACTAAATTGGCCGAATTGGAGGGGCAGCTGAAAAATGTTGACAGTAACGTGTCAAAAATAGCCTGGTTGAAACACTTGCCTGTTTTAGGATCTTATGAAAAAGATATAGAACATTTTGTCAAAGCGGCCCAAAGCGGTGTTCAAGCCGGAAAAATTACCGTTGATACCCTGATCCCTTACGCGGATTTATTGGGGTTGAAAGGCAAGTCGACTTTCGTGGCCGGCAGCGCCGATGAACGGTTGAAGATGGCTGTGGAAACGCTTGATAAGGTGGTTCCCAATCTGGATAAAATTGCCGAACAGATTGGGGTCGTCAATAAAGAATTGGAGCAGATTGATCCCCAGAGGTATCCGGAGAAAATCGGTTCAAGAACAGTCAGAAGCCAACTGCAAATGACGAAAGATATTTTTTTGGAGACTTCCTCTCTTTTTGTCAATGCCCAGCCATTTTTGCGGAAATTACCCGATATATTGGGGCTGAACAAACCGAAAAATTATCTGGTAATTTTCCAAAATGATGCGGAACTGCGGGCTACCGGCGGTTTTATCACCGGTTTCGGGATATTTAAAATCGATAAAGGCAAAATCCAGGTCGAACGCTCCGATGACATTTATAAGCTTGATGCGGCCAAAACCAAAAAGTTCCCCGCTCCCTCACCGATTTTGAAATACCATAAGAATGTTTTTAATTTGGAACTTCGGGACAGCAATCTTTCTCCGGACTTTGTCGTTTCCATGAAAGATCTGGAGAAGATGCTGAAGGAATCGGTCAGCAGTTTTCCTCAATTTGACGGTATTATTGCCATAGACACACACGTTTTAGTCGGCGCCATAAGGATCTTGGGGGAATTCAATATCGGCGGCAGAAAATATTCTGCGGATATAGACAAAAGGTGTGATTGTCCGAGAGTCATCTATGAACTTGAGGATTACTCGACAAGGCCTGTTGCATTCCTACGGGAAGACCGGAAAGACATAATCGGCATACTTTTGTACCAGATTATGCAGCGGTCATTCGGCATCTCTCCCTCAAAATACTGGGGTAAGCTTTTTCAGATGTTTCTTGAAGAAACCAGACAGAAGCACGTCCTCTTTTATTTCCATGACGAAGAAGCCCAGAAGGGGATTGAAGCCATGAATTTCGCCGGAAGGATCCTGCCGTTTGAGGGTGATTACCTGCATATCAGCGACGTGAATTTCGCCGGAGCCAAATCAAACATGTTTATCAAACAGTCGGTCAAACAGGAAATAGAAGTGGCCGGTGACGGAACAATTACCAAAACCGTCACTATCAGTTACAAAAATCCGATGGAAGCCAGCAACTGCAACCTTGAAGCAGGACAACTCTGCTTAAACGGAATCCTGCGCAACTGGCTAAGAGTCTATGTGCCGGAAGGATCGACCCTCCTCGAGTTCACCGGTAGCGAAAAGGAGACGGTTACTTATAATGAATTAGGCAAGACGGTTTTTGAGGGCTTCATGACTGTCAAGCCTCAGGGAGCGGCGCAGGTGCGCCTCCGTTATAAACTGCCTTTCAAACAGTCCCAAGGGAAATTTGACCTCCTGATCCAGAAACAGCCGGGGACAGACGCGCCGGAATATACGGTCATCAAAAACAACAAACAGCTTGATAAGTTTTCTCTTTTAACAGATAAGAAGATGACGGTTAAATAATGGTAAAAAGAACCTACAAGACGGAAGGCATCATCCTCAAAAGAAACAATCTCTCGGAAGCCGACAAATTACTCACCGTTTTTACCCCGGGACTTGGGAAAATAACCCTTTTGGCAAAAGGGATAAGGAAGATCCGCAGCCGTAAAGCGGCGCATTTGGAATTGTTCAATATAGTGAAGTTAAATATCGCCAAAGGAAGAAATTTGGACATCGTGACTGAAGCGGAGATGGAAACCGCTTACCGAAACCTGCGGTCTAACATTGACCGGGTAGCCTATGCTTACCGGATTGTGGAAATTATTGACCGGTTATGCGCCGAAGGTCAGGAACACCTGAAAATTTACAGCGACCTTTTGTCAGTCCTTGATAAATTAAACCGGGCGGAAGTTGCCAAGTTAGCGGAAATCGTCGACCGGTTTACCCTAAACCTTCTTTGGGAACTTGGATTCTTGCCCAGAGAAAAATATCTCTCGGGCGATCCGTTATCCAAATTCCTGGAAAGCGTTACGGAACGGAAGCTGAAAAGCGATAAATTGCTTTCAAGGATTTGATTTCCTGCACCAGAATTTATTTTCTGCTAAAATAGACTCAATTATGGATTTGATGGAAAAAGTAACCAGCCTTTGCAAAAGACGCGGCTTTGTTTTCCAGGGCAGCGAAATATACGGCGGCTTCGGCGGCTTTTGGGACTTCGGCCCATTGGGAGTGGCAGTAAAAAACAACATCAAGAACCTTTGGTGGAGATATTTTGTTACTGTACGGGAAGATGTCTTTGGGTTGGACAGTGCCATCATCATGAATCCGAAGGTTTGGGAAGCGTCAGGGCACACCGGAAGCGGCTTTGCCGATCCTCTTCGGGAATGCAGGAAATGCCATCACCGCCATCGTCAGGATGACCTGGTGGAGGATAAATGTCCGGATTGCGGCGGAGAATTGACAGAGGAAAAGAAATTCAATATCCTGGTCAAAACCTATATCGGGCCGGTTGAAGACCAGTCCTGCCTGACATATCTTCGCGGTGAGACCGCCCAGGCGATTTTCGTCAATTTACAAAATATCCTTGATACCTTCCATCCGCGTTTGCCTTTTGGGATAGCCCAAATCGGTAAAGCTTTCAGAAACGAAATTACTCCGGGAAAATTCCTTTTCCGATCCCGCGAGTTTGAACAGATGGAACTTGAATATTTTGTCAAACCGGCCGACGACCAAAGACAGTTTAACCAGTGGAAAGACTACTGCCTGAAATTTCTTCAAGTCGTAGGCTATAAAAAAGGGAATCTGCGGTACTTCGATCATCCGAAGGAAAAACTGTCCCATTATTCCAAAGGAACGACAGACATTGAGTATAACTTCCCCTTCGGCTGGGCGGAACTTTGGGGGATTGCCAGACGTGCCGATTTTGATTTGACGCAGCATGCTAAATTTTCCGGAAAGAAATTATTGTACCAGGACCTAGTGACAAATGAAATGATTTCCCCTTACGTTATCGAGCCGTCGGTCGGGGTAGACAGGCTATTTATGTCGCTTCTTCTTGATGCGTATACCGAAGAGGGGAAAAGGACTTTTTTGAAACTTTCACCGCTTATCAGCCCTTATAATGTGGCTGTTTTTCCACTGGTGGCAAATAAGGAAGAACTGGTGAAGACCGCCCGCGAAATCTACCTGAATTTGAAAAAACATTTTTCCGCCTCCTGGGATGAGCGGGGCAATATTGGAAAAAGATATTGCGCCCAGGATGAGATTGGGACTCCTTGGTGCGTGACCATAGATTATGCTACACTGGAGGACGGTACGGTGACTGTCCGGGACCGGGATACGACAAAACAGGAAAGAGTAAAAGCAGACAATTTAGAAAAATATTTTAAGGATAAACTGAAAGAAAGGATCTTATGATAAAAATTATTATCGCCGTAGTTATTATTGTTGTCCTCATTGCCGCCGTTGTCACGGTTAAAATCAAATTATTTTCCCAAACGGAAGAGGTTGAACCGACGCCAACACCGACTGTTGTGTTACCGACCGTTTCTGAAGATGTCAAAGTGGAGCTCTTGCCAAAATCCAATAACACGGCGGTTGTTTTGAAAATCAGCGGTATCCCTTCAGACATCGAATCGGTCGAGTATGAACTGACTTATACCACCGGAGCCGGATTGCCCAGAGGAGTCTTGGGGAAAATCCAAGTCCGGGGAGAAAAACAGATTACCCGTGATGATATCGTGCTTGGGACTTGCAGCAGCGGCAAGTGCGTCTACGATACGGGAGTGACTTCCGTCAGTTTGTCTCTTAAATTTAATTCAACTTCTGGTGAGAGCAGTATTTTCCAAAAAACTTATTCCTTCTGATGGCTGAAAAGTTGCAAGTTATAAGCTTGACGGTCGGACAACTGCAGACGAACTGCTACCTGATGGTCGATAAATCATCTCGTGATGCTTTAATCGTAGATCCTGGGGATGACGCCGATTACATAATCAGGATAATCAGCGACCATCAGTGCAAACCGGTAAAAATCATCGCTACCCACGGACATTTTGATCATATACTGGCGGCAGCAGAACTGAAACTGGCTTTCAAAATCCCCTTTTATATCCGTGGGGAAGACAATTTTTTGGTTGATAGGATGAAGACGAGCGCCGATCATTTTTTAGGGATAACTACTTCCGAACCGGCAAAAGTTGACGGATTTTTGAAAAGCAAAGTGACTTGGGGTAAATCAACAATGGAGATTATCCACACCCCCGGCCACACTCCGGGAAGTATCTGTTTATATTCAAAAGAAGAGAAAATATTGTTTTGCGGCGATCTGCTTTTTGCCGGAAGGTCAGTCGGCAGGACGGATTTTGCCTACAGCAGCCAAAAAGATTTGGAAAAATCCCTTAAACGGATTTTTCGGCTGCCAGGTGAAACTGAAGTCTATCCGGGCCACGGAGAACCGTTCAAGTTGCAATCTTGGCAATTTATTGCTAAACTAGACCCATGATTTACCTTGATCTGTCTGATAATTCTCTAGAAGCGATAGAGACGAGCCAGAATCTCATCGGCGGAGAGAAGATCATTGCGGCGGGGAGAAAAGATATCCCAGAAGGAATTATCGATAACGGTTTAATTGCTGACCCTGACAAGTTGACGAAGGAACTTCTTGAGATATTTTCTTCCTCATATCCGAAAGAGATGAAAGATAAGCAAATCGTAGTGGCCATTTCCGATAAGCAGGTATTTACCCAAAGATTTTCCATCAATGTCCCCGATAAAGAAACTGATATTTCCGCTTTGGTTTTGGAAGAAGCCAAGAAAGTACTGCCGTATGAACCATCGGAGCTGGAAAATTTCTTTAAGGTTATCAACCAGTCAGCCAACAGCCTTGAGGTATTATATACCGCAACCCCCTTGACAACGATTGCCCATTTCGGCCGGTTTTTCCGCAACATGGGCTTAAAAATGACTTTCCTGTCCGCTTCCTCCTTTTCCCTGTTTGAACTTTTGAGATTGGGTATTTCTCCTGAGGAAAAAATCCTTTATTGCACAGCCCACCAAAAAGCCGCAGAGTATTTTGTCTTTGATTATTTAGGGCCGATTATCAACATCGGAAAAAAACTGGGAAGCAAATCCCTTACCGCGGAAACAAAAACCGTCATCAAGGCTTTTGAGGAAAAGCACCAGCTCAAATTTTCAAAAATGATTATTGGAGGTACCGGATCATTGGAGATACAGGCGAAAGAATTGCAGGAGGAAGTGGAATTGCCGGTCCTAAAATCCAGTGATGTTATTGACGAAGTCCTCTTTAAACTGAAAATCAGCATTGAAACCGGCGGGATACCCAAAATGCTTTTTGTCAATTCTTTGGGTTTGATCCAGTTGACCAAAAGCAATGCTCCTTCCAATTTCGCCAAGGATTTCACTTCTTTTGATGAAGTGCCGCCAATTACCGCTTCGCAGGTTAAAGAAAAACCGGTAATTTCGGAAGGTGAAAAAGTGGAAACCGTTTCCGAAAAAGAAGTCAAACAGGAAGTTAAACAGGAAGAAAAGAAAGAGGAAAAGAAAGAAGAAGTTTCCCAATATATCAATGAAAGTCTGGTCAGTTACGAAAGACCCGGTTTAGGAAAATTCCTCTCCAAAAAAATTATTCTGATCGTGATTACGGTTATCGTGGCTTTGGTCGTGATGTTCCTTTTATTTTCTTTCACAAGTAAGGGCAAAGGCGGTATTAATATTCCTTTTATTACTCAACCGACATCGACGCCGACACCGACTCTGGTGCCCAGCAACACGCCGACACCGACTGTTGACCCGAAACTGAAAAGAAGCGACCTTAAAGTCAATGTCCTCAACGGCACCGATAAGTCCGGGTTTGCCAAAGAAACAGCAGATTTATTGGAAAAAGCCGGCTATAAAAATGTCGGAAGGGGTAATGCCGATAAAGATTCTTACGAAAAAACCGTCATCCAGATCAAAGACGATAAAAAGAACTATCTGCCGCTGATTGTAGGTGACTTGAAGGACAAGTTTGACACCTCAACTGTGGAAAGTCTGGATAAAGACAAAAAATACGATCTGATCATCATCCTCGGAAAGAAATAAGCAATCGTCTTATCTGCAACTTGCCGCTTTAATTTTTATAAATTCCGGGTCTTTCGGGATATTGTCCATACCAAGCATTCCCTTAATGACGTTTACCTTAACATTTTCTTTGGCAAAAAGGCAATCCTGGTTTACTCCAAGGCCTTTCATTTGAAAACGGCAGGCGCCGTTGTCACCGCTGGAAATTGTGAGTGTCACCACCTGTGCCGTTTCAACTGTCGTTGTGACCTCTACCGGCTTGCAACCGGTTGTAAAGCCGTCGATGATGTTTGTAAAAATACAATTCGGATCGTTACTCGCACAGGTTATTTTCTTTGGTGTTGGGCTTACTTGCGGAGACGGAGTTTGTACGGCAGTTGGACTTAAAACAGCTGTTTTTGTAACGCAATAATCATTTTCCAATTTATCCTGCTCGGCTTTTATGGTCTCCTGGCCGGAACCTGAATCCTGACCGAAAAGGTGACCGAAAGCATCCTTCGTAATTTTTTCCATCGGCACGTTACATTCAGAAGAACGTAACTGGGCGGTTGTTTTTGTGTCCAAAACAGTCTGACTGTACCGA
>JALHWS010000101.1 GCA_022866885.1 Candidatus Microgenomates bacterium
ATATCCAATTTACGGAAAAATAACAGAAAAGATAACAAATACGATAAAATAAAAGGCGTAAACCAGCGGTGAATAACCGATCTCAATAAAAGCAAAGTACTACTGATATTACTCCATGTCAGTCCGTTCATGTCACCCTTCCGTAGACCCACGGTAAAGATATTCTTTTCGATAAACCATCTGCCGAAGATTACCGTATTATACGCATACCAGATTCCTGTAGGTACGGCAAAAAATAAAATCAGGTTCCTGACATTTTCAGCCGATAAGGGATAATCTTTGTGAAAAAGGGCCGTGTTGTAAATCATCAACGGCAATAGGGTCACCGAAGCAAAAGTTTTTACCAGAAACGAAAGTCCGAATAAAAACCATGCCAGATAGATGCTGCTGATTTTTTTAGCATACCAGGAAAGATATACTGCCGAAAGCTGCAAAAACATGAGCAGTGGCTCAAGGTTGCCGGTTCTGGACCGCAGCAGAAACCATCTTGAGGTAAAAAGGATCAATACCGCAGCCAAACCGGCCTTCATGCCGGAAATTTTGCTTCCCAACAAAAAAACCAAGACAATAGTCAGGCAGCCGAAGATCACTGAAGGCAAACGGGCGGAATATTCCGATTCGCCCAGGACTTTAAAAAACAATCCTTCGACCCAGTAACCGAGCGGCGGATGATCGATGTAAGTCGATCCGTTTGATTTCATGATAAAAATATCACCCCGGAGGACATTCCTTGAAACTTCTGCATACCAAGCCTCATCCCACGGTTCCAGCGAACCATAATCTAACTTATAACTCAGTAAGACAAAAGAAACAAAGAATAATACGAGTGAAATGACGGTTTTAGTCATACAAATGAAGTATGGTCAAATGGCTGAAAGCCATGAGCGAACGTAGTGAGTCGAATGGCTCCGGAGCTTCGAGTCGGACGAAGATAAACGGATTCAGAGTCCGTTGTCCTACCATTAGACGACTCCGGAATGTTGAACTATCTTCTTTTTTTCAATTCTTCCCTTCCAGTACTTAAAATAGTCTTCACGTTTTCTCGCTTCTCCTTCAGAAGAAAAGCTTTCTTTATATATTATTATAAAAGGACGATAAGGTTTTGTTGACTTTACTAAACCAGAATTATGCTCAGCAAGCCTTCTTTCATGATTATTTGTACTTCCTACGTAAATCCAATTTTTCTTTTTTTGACTTTTTAAGAAATAAACATACCACATATCAGAGTCCGTTGTCCCTGCCTGCGCAGGCAGGCTACCATTTCATTAGACGACTCCGGAATAAATATACGTTCTAATGATCGATTTTACCAAATAACTTGGAGAATTACACGCTTTACCTGCATTCTGTCTGCGGCATGGGGGAAGAAGGCTGACTGTGTTTCACCCATTGGCCGTTTTGACACATCCAGTCGTCTTCACCGCTGAATAGGCGGATGGTCATGACGGATAGGATAACGAGAATGATTGCCAGAAAGATATATTTCACCATAAAGTATTGTCCTTTTTTCCTGAAGGAAGCATTTCAAGACCTTTTATGTCGGATAGAGCCTTTCCCATTATACTTTGAAGATCACCGTGCATTCCCATAGTATTGTCGATTACCCGCCGGATATTGGTTTCCTGTTTTGCCC
>JALHWS010000102.1 GCA_022866885.1 Candidatus Microgenomates bacterium
GAACTCAAACCTCAGCAATGCAGGTTCGGGTTATGGAAAAAAGTAAATTACCTCTTCGGGTTATCGTTCCGGGTAAAACTTACCGTTATGAACAGGTTGATGCTTCACACGGTTTTGAGTTTTGGCAGTTGGAAGGATTTGCAGTTGATGAAAATATAACCTTAACAGACCTTTTTGGTACTATTTCTTATGTTTTAAAAAAATTGATAGGCGAAAAAACCAAACTCCGATTCGCCTGTACTAATTTTCCTTTTGTGGAACCGGCCGTGGATACTTATATCGAATGTACTGTTTGTAGTGGCAGAGGTTGTTCTTTCTGCAAACAAAGCGGGTGGAGCGAAATAATGCCGGCCGGCATGATCCATCCAAATGTCCTGAAAGCAGCCAAAATTGATCCACAAAAATGGCAGGGTTATGCCTTTTGTCTTGGCTTATCAAGAGTAGTCAATTTACGTTTCGGAATGGATGATTTGAGACTTTTGGTTAATCCGGATTTAAGAATTTTAAATCAATTTTAGTATGCTGACACCAATATCCTGGTTAAAAGATTACATAGAAATTAAGACGCCAATTAAAGATTTAGCCTGGCGACTGACTGAGCTGGGTATCAGTGTCGAAAAAATCATCGAAGTTGATGGTGAAAAAGTATTGGAGTTGGAAATTACCCCGAATCGTCCTGATCTTTTATCCATTATCGGGATAGCCCGGGAAATCGCGGTTATTGAAAATAAGTCCATCAAATCCAAATCTAAAAATCTGCCAAATGCGACTAAAAAATTATCGATAAAGGTAAACAATGATTTCAGACTTTTTCCCAGATACTGCGGTGTAATTATTGACCATATTGATATTAAACCCTCACCGGAATGGATGCAAAAAAGGCTAATCCAAATCGGCTTACGGCCTATAAATAACATTGTCGACATTACTAATTATGTGATGTTTGACCTAGGAATACCTTTGCATGCCTTTGATTATGATGAAATAAAAGATCATCAGATTAATGTCTTACAGGCTGAAGGCGGTGAATCTTTCACTTCTGTTGACGAATTGACCTATAAATTACCAAAAGGGGCAATCATTATTAAAGATAGTCAACGGATTATTGATCTTTGCGGCATAAAGGGAGGTTTCAATAGCGGCATAAAACCATCAACGAAAAGAGTTTATCTGCAGGTAACCGCCGACGATCCGCTTCTTATCAGACGCGCTTCTCAAGCTCTGTCTCTCCGATCTGATGCTTCTGCTATTTTCGAAAGAGGAGTAGATAAAGGCGGCTTATTAAACACCTTAATAACAGCTGCGAATTTGATAATGGATTTAGGCGGTGGAGAAATCGCTTCAGAAGTGATCGATCTGAAACAACAGGAATTTAATCCCTGGCAATTGGATCTTTCTTTATCCCGCTTGGCAAAAATATTAGGCATAAAAATACCGGGATCAACAGTGGTGACTATATTAAAAAATCTGTCTCTTAATCCTCAAATAAAAGGTGGGATTATTTCCGTAACCGTACCTACTTATCGAAGTGATCTAAAAATTGAAGAAGATCTGATTGAAGAAGTAGCCCGGGTTTACGGTTATAATAATTTCCCGAAAACCTTACCTTCCGGTTCAACGCCTGTTGATAAAATCGCTTATTATAAAGATTATTCATTGGAAGAAAAAGTCAATCAGTTTTTGACCGCCTGCGGTTTCACCGAAGTATTTACCTATAGTCTAATCAGTAAAAACCAGTTAGATAAACTGGAAGATCGCCCAAATCGGGCGATCCGGATTACCAATCCGGTCAGTCTGGATTATGAATATTTGCGACCGGCATTGCTCGGAAATATTTTGGAGGCGATAAAAGAGAATGAGCCCAATTTTCCTGAAATAAATTTATTTGAATTAGGCAGAGTTTACCTGGGAAAACCTCCGGATTATCAGGAATCATTGCATTTAGCTATAACCAGCGCAAATGGCAATTATATTTCACTCAAGGGTGCAGTTGAAGAATTATTAAACCGTTTTGGGATAAATAAGTCCAAGTTTAGTCCTCTTCAAAATGGAGATAAAACAGATAACACTGATTATCTTAATCAAAATAAATCGGCCAATATTCTTGTTGATAATGACCTCATCGGCTTTATAGGGGAGATAAAAAGAAATATCACCGCAAATTTTGCCTTAAAAAAACCGCCGGTGATTTGTCAATTGGATTGGTCGGTATTCTCAAAACATAATCAGGATAATTGGTATGAACCAGTTTCTTCATATCCGTCCATCGTCGAAGATATGGCTTTTATATTGAAAGAACGAACTTATCTTGGAGAACTGATTGAAGAAATAAAAAAAATCAGTAAGCTTATTCGAAAAGTAACACTTCTGGATTTATTTGATACAACTAGAACTTTACGTATTACTTATCAGGACAAAAGTAAAAATCTTTCCGATAAAGATATTAAAGGAATCAGAGAAAAAATTATCGGAATGGCCGGGGAGAAATTCAAAGCCGTGTTGAAGTCGTAATAAAACACTCGAACGGGATTGTCCCGCCTCAGCGGGATCCCGCCTGATGGCGGTGACTTCGCGGAGTTTACACTGAGATTGCTTCGCTTCGCTCGCAATGACAACGAAGTGCTCGCAATGACACTTTTCAAACAGGTTCTTAGGGATTTGGAGTAGGAGAGACGGTCATCGTCGGAGAAGGAATCGGGGTAACCGTGGATGAAGGTGCCGGCGTATTGGTCGGTTCCCAAGAAGTTTTCACCCCGATTGAAATTTCTGACTCGCCGCTATTGTTATCCGCGTTGTAAGCTTTAACTTTTATCTTGCGGATGCCTGTTTCCAGAACAATCGTTTCATCCAGATAATTATTTTCCGTTTTCGTTTTCAAAACATCATCGATATATAATTCCATTTTCTTGATGTCTTTGGTGGATTTGCCCTCGGCTTCAATACGGACATTATTATCATCAATTTTGGTTTTGTCCTGCGGTGTCTTGATTTTCACTACCACGCTATTCTCGTCTTTACTGGAAGTGTCCTTCGGCGGGTGATATGCCGGGTCACCCTGTTTACCAACCCATTCATCAATCCCTTCCTGCCAACGGTTCTTGCCGTCTCTTGAAGTTGGGTCGTCTTCCGTAAAGACGATATATTCTTTCTCATCATAACTGCCGGTGGCGATTTCAATCAGGTTAGCCAGTTTGTTGTTGTCGGATTTTGAGAGCTTAATCTTTTTGTAAATCGGACTGATCCCGGCCGGCTCTGTTCCTTTGATAAAGTATTCGTTGCGTGTCGGTTTATCTTTATAAGGCAAACCGCCTGAATACGAGTCAACGGAAACGGAAACGATGTCATCAGGTTTTTTAAATGGTTCGTCTTTACTTGCCTTTAGGGCTTCCTGGATAATCCGGTTCCAGATGGGTGCGGCACCGGTGGCCCCGGAAGCCAACTTCGGGTTCATGGGTGTATTGTCATTATTTCCTACCCAAACGCCAACGGCAAAAGAAGGCGTGTAACCGACTGCCCAGTTGTCTTTTTTGTCATCAGTCGTTCCGGTTTTGACAGCTACGGTTTTACCAGGAATATAAAGATAGCTGTTGGTCCCAAAAACTTCTTTGCGGGAATTGTTGTCCGATAAAATATCGGAAATCAAAAATGAAACGTCTTCCGGCAGTACCCTTCGACCGGTAGTTTTCTTGGCTTCATACAGGACTTTTCCGTTCCCGTCTGTCACTTTAAGAATGGAAACCAGATCGTTTTTGATGCCACCGGTGGCAAAAACGCCAAAAGCCGGTACCAGATCCAAAAGCCTGACTTCTCCACCTCCAAGAGTCAGGGATAATCCCAAGCGGGAAACATTGTCATCAGTCGGTTGAAGGGTGCTCATACCCATCTCATAAGCGGTTTCCAAAATATTTTTGATGCCGACCAAAGCCGTCATTTTGACGGCAGGGATATTGATCGAATTAGCCAGCGCAAATCTGATCTGGACCGGGCCGCGGAACTTGCCGTCGTAATTTTTGGGGATGTAATCCGGATGATTTTCTCCTCCGGGAAATTTGGTTTCTACGTCCATGAGAAGCGACGAGGGCGTATAACCTTTGGTAAAAGCGGCCGCATAGGTAATCGGTTTGAGAGCGCTTCCCGGCTGGCGGAAGCCCATACTGACGACGTCAAACTTACCCTGAAATTCCGGGTCATCAGAACTGTACTGGCGGCTGCCGACGTAAGAAAGGATTTCCCCTGTCTGGGGATTAATGACCATTGCAGCACCATTGGAGACGTCCAGACTCTTTAATTTGCCCAGTTCCTCGTCTACAAAACTTTCCACTTTCTCCTGCAAGGGCAGATCAAGAGTAGTCGTCACCCGCAAGCCTCCTTCTTCAACCAGTTTCTCACCGAATTTCTTCACCAGTTGTTTTTTGATATAAAAAACGAAATGGACGGCTTGGAATTGGGCACCGGGTGAAGCGAATTTGACGTCGGCGAGATTTTTTTTCAAATCATATTCTTCCTTCGGGTTGATATAACCGTCTTCGCGCATCCGCCGAAGTACCTCTTCCGCCCGCGGCAGATAGGCCTTATCGGTGGCCGAAAATGGGGAAAAGTAAGACGGCCGTTGTGGAAGGCCGGCCAGGATGACTGATTCCGGCTGTGTCAGTTCCTTGGCATGTTTGCCGAAATAACCGAGCGAGGCTGATTCAATACCCCACATCGTCCCGCCGTACGGCGCCTCGTTCATATACATTTGCAAAATTTCGTCTTTCGTATATTTCCGCTCTATCTGGACAGCCAGCATAAACTCTTTGATTTTTCTGGTAAAAGTCCGTTCCGAGGAAAGCAGGACATTTTTAACCAATTGTTGAGTGAGAGTCGATCCGCCCTGGATCCCTTGAAAAGTGAGGATGTTAAAAACTGAACGTAAAATACCTTTTTGGTCAAAGCCCTGGTGTTTGTAAAAATCCTTGTCTTCTATGGCAATGGTTGCTTTTTTCATAAAATCGGGTATATCTGAAAAGGGGATGGCGATCCGGTTTTTATCGGTGTAAATGTCATACACTGGTTTATTGTTACGGTCTAAAACCACGGTCGAGAAACCTTCTTTGCGCTTCACCGTCTCAGGCGACGGCAAATCTTTGGCATACCAAAGAAAAAGGAGGAAAAAGATGATTACTCCGCCAATCAAACCGGCAATCAAAAAAGTGGAAGCAAGACTGAATAATTTCAATTTCCAAAGTCTCATCCGGTAGGGACTGATCAGACTGCGTGAAGAATGACGAGAAATTGAGATCCGATTAAACTGGGAAGCACGCTTTCGACCAAACATACTTTAAAGTGTAACAGATAATATATCCTTGACGCAATAAAATATGGTATATTACAAAAGATGGATGCAATTGAAGAAGTACTTAACCGGGGAGTGGAGAAGATTTACCCCAACCGGGAAGGATTAGCAAAGGTACTTCGAAGCGGAAAGAAACTACGGCTTTATCAGGGCTTTGACCCGTCCGGTATCCAGCTCCACATCGGACATCTGGTGGGACTGATGAAACTGCGACAATTCCAAAAACTCGGTCATCATGTCATTTTCCTCATCGGCGACGGTACCGGTCAAGCCGGAGATCCTTCCGGAAAAACCCGTTCGCGGGAAAAATATTTAACCCGTGAAGAGCTTCGGCAAAATGCCAAAGACTATGTCATGCAAGCGGGTAAAATCCTTGATTTCAAAGGCAACAATCCGGTGGAAATTTTATACAACAGCGACTGGTTGAACAAACTTACCCTGGTGGATATTTTGGATATTGCCGGACATTTTTCCCTCCAGCAGCTTGAAGAACGTGACTTGTTTAACGAAAGGAAAAAGGAGGGGCGCGAGATCAATTTCCGGGAATTTCTCTACCCGCTTCTTCAGGGATATGATTCTGTCGCCATGAAAGTGGATCTGGAAATCGGCGGTGACGATCAAATGTTTAATATGTTAGCCGGAAGAAAACTGGTCAAGGAAATGAGAGGGCGGGAAAAATTTGTATTGACAACCCCGCTTCTGACCGACAATTCCGGCCATAAAATCGGCAAGACCGAGGGGAACGTAATCGCCCTCACTTCCAAGCCGGAAGATCTTTTTGGGATGATCATGAATTTGCCGGATGACGTCATAAGCAAATGTTTTGAATATATTACGACTGTCCCGATGGAAGAAGTGACGAAGTATAGCAAGGCGATTGCAGACGGAGAGAATCCGATGGTGTACAAGAAAAAACTGGCTTTTAATATAGTAGAAATACTAAACAATGCTACTGCCGCTAAACAGGCAAGAGAATTTTTCGAGAACACTTTCCAGAAAAAACAGGTTTCTGAAACGATACCGGAAATAAAAATTGACAGTGGAAAAATGAATATTATTGATTTAATATTGAAAGCGGATCCAATAAAAAGCAGAAGCGAGGCAAAAAGATTGGTTAAGGAAAAAGCGGTCGATATCGATGGTATAACAGTGGATGATCCGCAAATTATTATAACGGTAAATAACGGCATGGTAATAAGAATAGGAAAACACAGATTTGTTAAAGTCTTGTTATAATAAAATTCAAATGACAAAATTCAAAATTCAATTCAAACTCAAAATTTAAAATTCAAAATAGTTTGTTGTTTTAAGATTTGAATTTGATTTGTCATTTGTGATTTGAGTTTTGAATTTTATTTTATGAACATTTTTCGTAAACACCAAAAGCTCTGGAAAATTATTGTTATCATCTCTTCAATCACCTTAGTTGCCATGTCCTTTGCACCGCTTCTCTATCTCCGGTAAAATAGAGCTTATGCTCTCCCAATCATCACCGATCACCTCGTTATACATGATTGCCACCGGCTACGCTAAAAGATTGGAAAAGCTGGGTATAAAAACAATCGGCGATCTTCTGTATCATCTTCCTTATCGCTACGAGGATTACTCTCTTGTCTCGAAAATTTCTTTATTACAAGAGGGCGAAAAGGTTTCCGTGGTCGGCGAAATAATAAAAATAAATAATCTCCGCACTAAATTCGGCAAAAATATCCAGGTGGCAGTTTTAGCCGATGAAACGGGCAAAATCGAATTAGTTTGGTACAACCAGCCTTATCTTCCGAACGTACTGCGCAAAGGCACGAAGGTAACCGTAGCCGGTGAAGTCAAATGGTTTGATCGCAAACTCGTCTTCGAATCACCGGATTATGAGATTGACAAGAAATACGAAACAAGATTAATTCACACTGCCAGGTTAGTACCAGTCTATCCGGAAACGCAAGGCGTCTCTTCCAAGTGGTTACGAAGCCGGATCGACACTCTTTTATATAAAATTAATCCCCAGATCCCGGAATTTCTCCCCCAAAGCGTTCTGAGTCGCTTCCAATTGATCAGTGAAAAACAGGCTCTTTACCAAGTTCACTTTCCGAAAAATTATCAGGAGGTTCAACGGGGAAGAAACAGATTAGGATTTGATGAACTGTTGATTCTTCAACTGGCAGCCGCCATCAGAAAAAAGGAATGGCAGAAAGTGAAAACTCAAAATAAATTTGAGATCAGTCTTTATAAAGATAAATTGAAGAAATTTACGGAAGAATTGCCATTTAAACTGACTTCAGCTCAAAAAAGAGCGGTTTCCGATATTCTGACTGATTTGGCTAAAACCACGCCAATGAACCGGCTTCTCGAAGGCGACGTCGGCAGCGGCAAAACGGTGGTGGCGGCCATTGCCATCTATTTATCGTATCTTAACGGCTACACCTCAATCCTGATGGCGCCGACGGAAATCCTCAGCCGGCAGCATTTCCAAACGCTCGAAAATTTGTTTAAGCCTCTTAAAATCGGGGTCAAATTGATCGTTTCCGGCTGGAAGGACGAAAAAAGGAAATATCCTGTTTATGTAGGCACTCACGCCCTTTTGAGTGAAAAATTTTCCGTTGACAATTTGGGTTTGGCAGTCATTGATGAACAGCAAAGATTTGGAGTAGAGCTGCGGGCGAAACTCCGAAGACTTGGCAACAGTCCTCATGTCCTGACAATGACGGCCACCCCAATCCCGAGAACCATTGCCCTGACTCTTTTATCTGATCTTGACTTGTCTGTTTTGGACGAGTTGCCCAAAGGCCGCGTCAAAATAAAAACCTGGGTTGTCCCACCGGTCAAAAGGCTGGCCGCTTACGAGTGGATCAGGAAACAAATCACCTCAAAAATACGCCAGCAGGCTTTTATCATCTGTCCTTTTATCGAACCGTCGGAAAGCTTAAATAGTGTAAAGGCGGCCAAAAGTGAATACGAGAAAATCCAAAAAGATATTTTTCCGGACCTGAAAGTCGGTTTACTCCACGGAAAGATGAAATAAGAGAAAGAAAAAATCCTTAACGATTTTAAAAACGGGATTTATGATGTCCTGGTGGCCACTCCGATTGTCGAAGTCGGTATCGACATCCCCCGGGCAACCATTATCCTTATCGAAACCGCCGAGCGTTTTGGCCTTTCCCAACTTCACCAGCTTCGCGGCCGGGTCGGCCGAAGCGACCTGCAATCATATTGCCTGCTTTTTACCGATTCCCTTGATCCAAAAACGCTCAAAAGACTGAAATACCTGGAAACTGTTTATGACGGCCCGCGTCTGGCGAACTTCGATTTCAAAATCAGAGGCAGCGGTGAAATTTACGGCACCAGACAACACGGAATTTTAGACCTGAAAGTGGCTGACCTCTCTGACATGGAAATGATTGAAAAAACCAAAAAAGCGGCTCAAATGATTTTAGAGGGTGATGGAACCCTTTCCGAATTTCCCCTCTTGCGGGATATGCTCCAAAAATATACAATTAAGGAGGTTTCACCGGATTAAATCAATATGGCACCATTACCAAAAAGACGACATTCAACCAGGAGGGGCGGGAAGCGGGAAAAAGCCAATATGGCAGTTAAATTGACGGCTTTAATGTTATGCCCCAAATGCCAGACTCCCAAACTGCCGCACCGGATTTGTAAAAAATGCGGTTTCTATAAATGAAGAAACTTTCCGATCCCAGACACCTTAAAAGAGTAAAATATATAGAAAATATTTTCGCTTACAGCTGCCATAAAAAATCAGTTTCTTCAGATCCGAATTTCAAGAAAATGATGAAATATTTCCCGAAAATTGATAAACTGATAGAAAAGGCCGCTCCGCAATTTCCGGTGCCTAAAATCGCCAAGATCGATGTGGCAATTCTGCGGCTGGCCATCTATGAATTGATTTTTGAGAAACATGAACCGCCTAAAGTCATTATCGACGAGGCGGTCGAACTGGCCAAGACTTACGGTGGCGACGGCAGTCCGGCTTTTGTCAACGGCGTCCTGGGAACTTTGTATAAAACTTGAAAAAGAAATATGGAAGAAATTTTGCCTAAATTAAAAAAAATCATTTCCGATAATTTCGGGGTCAGTGAAAATCTTATCGTCCCCGAAGCCCATCTTTTGACCGACCTTAACCTTTCGGAAATCGAGACCACTGACCTAATCAGCCTTATCTCCAAGGAATTTAAATTGCACCTCCCGGAAGGTTTGGAAATTGACAGCATGCAAACGGTTCAAGACCTGGTACTCTTTATCGAACAAAATATAAATGAATTATAAAATAGCGAAGCAATCCCATCCGAGATTGCCGCGTCCCGTTTATAGCGGGGACTCGCAATGACATAGAATTACGTAAACCTTATATAAATATGGAAAAATTTGAAAAATTGATAAAACTTCTGGGTATCCAATTCAAAAATCCGGAGCTCCTCAAACAAGCGTTCGTCCACCGTTCATACCTCAATGAATCAAAAAAAACTCTCTCCTCAAACGAAAGGCTGGAATTCTTGGGCGACAGCATCCTTTCTTTTTTAGTCTCCGAATATCTTTATAAAACTTATGAAGATTTGCCTGAAGGTGAACTGACAAATTTGCGTTCAAGCATAGTCAAGACCGAAGCGTTGGCGGAAATCGCCCTTAAACTTTCCTTGGGCGACTATCTCTATCTTTCCAAGGGGGAGGAAGAAGGAGGCGGCCGGAAAAACCCTTCCATATTGGCCGATACTTTTGAGGCGCTTTTGGGGGCGATTTTTTTGGACATTGGTCTGACACCGGTCAAAAAAATCATAAAAGAGCAGCTTTTGCCCATCCTTCCAAAAATTATTGCCGAAAAAACATATAAAGACGCCAAAAGTAATTTTCAAGAAATGGTCCAGGAAACGGTCAAACTCTCACCGGTTTATAAAGTCATCCAAGAAACAGGCCCTGATCACGCCAAGAGGTTTACCGTCGGTGTATTTGTTGAAGAAAAGCTCTGGGGAAAAGGCGAAGGCCGAAGCAAACAGGAGGCTGAACAAAAGGCCGCCATGTCCGGCCTTGAGAAATGGAGCAGGAAATAATATAATATGCACCTATGGCATCTGTAATCAGATTAAAAATGTTGGGCCGGAAGAAAAAGGCCTTTTACCGGGTCGTGGTAACGGAAAAAGCTTCCAAGCGGGACGGGAAGGTAACAGCCACCCTTGGATATTTTGACCCTACAACCCAACCGCCAACGATAAAAGTTGACGACAAGAAACTTCAGGATTGGCTAAAGCACGGTGCCCAGCCGTCTGAAGCAATCCGTAAACTTTTAAGCTTATGAAAGATTTTCTGACTTATCTCGTGAAAGCGATCGTCGATACACCTTCGCAAGTCGATATCGAGGAAAAAGAAATCGCCCCAAACAGCTTCCAATATCTCATCCATGCAAAAGCGGAAGATATCGGAAAAATTATCGGCAAAGAGGGAAAGAACATCACCGCCATCAGGAATATCGCCAAAATCCTGGCGATCAAAGAAAATAAACAAGTCAGGATAGAAATTAGCTAAAAGTGACCATCACCATTCTTACATTAGTCCCCGAAATGTTTGAAAGGATTATCTCCACTTCAATTTTAGGCCGGGCGCAAAAAAAAGGCCTGGTCAAAATCCGTTTGGTAAACCTTCGCGACTTCGCCATCGATAAAAGAGGGACTGTTGATGACCGGCCTTACGGCGGTGGAGTAGGAATGCTCCTGCGAGTGGATGTGGTAGAGAAAGCCATTACAAAATTCAAAATTCAAAATTCAAAATTCAAATCAAACTCAAAATTCAAAAATAAAGAAAGAATTGTCAATTTAGATCCAGGAGGAAAGATGTTTACCCAAGCAAAAGCTAGAAAGTACACTAAACTTGACCATTTAATGCTTATCTGCGGCCATTACGAAGGGATTGACAGCCGAATCGTTAATTTCGTTGATGAAAGCCTGACTATCGGTAAGTATGTCTTAACCGGCGGAGAACTACCTGCCATGGTAGTAACAGACGCTATCATCCGGCTTATACCCGGAGTTCTGGAGAAAAATAAAGCCACCCTTGACGAATCTTATACCAATTCCGGCGAACTCGAAGCGCTGCAATATACCAGACCGCCGGTTTATAAAGGCTTAAAGGTACCCCAAGTTCTCCTCTTGGGAAACCACCAGGAAATTGCCAAGTGGCGAAAAGCTTCTTCTCTCAATCGCGGCAAATAATTTCCGCCGTCAGTTGAACAAATCTTTTTTGCCTACGTCTGTCGTTTCTATCTGGACAACGGTTTCCGGAAGAAGCGGCAACTGGGAAATCTTTTTGAGTATTTCTTCACTCTTCGGATTGGTAGCAGGAAGAGGAGCTTCAACACTGCCGATCGTTGAGGACAAGGGATAAAAATAAGCCTGACCGTCAAATGATGCCTGGATGGTGTTGCCGCTTTTGAAAGCTACCCTGACTACATCGATAGTCAAAAGCCTTCCTGATAAACCAGATAACGCTACAATAAATTTTTGCATTGAGGAAATATCACCGAGAGCTTCAAAGGTCATCGGTACCAAATAAGCATCCGTTCCCGGTGCTTTGGTGAGCTTTCCCGAGCCGGTAGAAACGACACCCAACTGGAAGTCAGTCCGAAGGATGGTGACTTGCGTCTGTGACTGGAGAACATCAAAACGGTTAAAAAGGGAAACAAAATCCTTGGCTTCAGGCATGATCTTGGAGATTTTGGAAAAATTGTTTTTATAAGACTGGCTGTCGATCTTGGCTAACGCCGTATCTTTAGTACGCAAATTCTCAAGTTTGGTCAAAAGCGACTTTTGCTGACGGATAATCTCAAAGGCTTTTAAAAAATTCGGAACTAAAAGGAAATAGGTTAAAAACAATACCACAATTATCACTATTGATGAGGCGATAATCGTCTCGTATTTTTTAAAAAGCGATTTCAGATCATTTTTCATGCTTATTGAAATAAAGACGGATTGGCTTTCAGGGATATCGACATCTGGTATTTTCCTTTTTTATCCCTGGCAATACCGTAAGCCTCGATACCCGAATATAAGTGCTTTGTTTCTTCAAGATCAGTCAGATCCTCGACGAATTTATTTAATGCGGCGGAATCTGAAGCCGTCAAAGAAACGGACAAATTTCCTTTGCTGTCGACCGAGGCGCCATCCAGCAAAATAAAAGAGGAACGCATTTTATCAAGTTCTGCCAAAATCGGTGAAAAATTTTTGCTTTTTGACAGTATTTGAGTCAAAACATTAAGATCTGTAACCGTCAAACTGTATATCCCTTCCGTATTTTTTTGGTTCATGATTTTTTTCTCGTATTGATCGACTTCATTTTTAAGCGCAGTAAATTGCTTTATATTTGAATTGGTATAGGCAATAGAAATAATAAATAAAGTCAGAAAAAGGAAAAGACTGATAGCGGATATGATCGGAAATATTTTTTTAAGACGACGGAGAAGCGGCGTGTCCTCTTCTTTTGAAACCAGCAAATTTATTGATTGTTTAGGCATGATGATTAAATTTCTTTCAAAGCTAAACCAACGGCAGTCGAATATAGCGGCGCGTCAGGCAGCAAAACCGGCAAAATATTTTTATCGACGGTCATATTTGTAAAAGGATTGGCAATTTGCGAATCAAGACCGAGATTTTTGGTAATCGTTAAAAATAATCCCGGCAGTTTGGCTAAACCGCCGCAGATAACGACGGTTTTTATCTCTTCAGACGGATATTTTTCTTTGAAATAGGAAACCGTTTTTTCCATTTCTGAAAAGATCCCGGCAAAAAGCGGAGTGATTATTTTGGCTATTTTACCTTCAAGTTTGTCTTCTTCAAGACCGTAAGTTTTCAAATATTCTTCCGCTTGGGCCGGCTCAAAAGCCAGTTCATGGGAAATAGACCGGGAAAGGGTAATTCCACCAATGGGAATAGATTTCGTATAAATAAGAATGTGATTGTGGATCAGACCAATCTCGCAGCTTGAGGCTCCCATCGATAGAACCAAAATATTGGAAACAGTTGGGAAATTATTGACAATTGTTCTCGTAGAGGCTAAAATTTCCGTTTCCAGAGCCAATGGATTGAGACCGGCCGCGGTGATAATTCTTATATATTTTTCGATCAGGGTAAGCGGCGCGGCCACCAATAAAACATTCATTTTTTGAGTATTACTCTCCCTGTCAATAATCACATAATCCAGTTTCACTTTCGCCAGCGGCCAGGGAATATATTGTTCTGCTTCCCATTGGATGCTTGAGGCTAAATCTTTTTCGTCCATCGCCGGCAATTGAACA
>JALHWS010000002.1 GCA_022866885.1 Candidatus Microgenomates bacterium
ATTTGACCTGAATTCCGGCAAGCCGCAAAAGATCGCTTATACAAATTTGGTTAGTCTGGGAGCTGAACCGCCGGCAACGTCTACACTTACATCCACACCAACGGTTACCTCGACACGGACACCTACAGTCACGCCTACAACAACTCCAACAGTTACTCCAACCAGAACTCCGACGGTTACTCCCACCCGCACTCCTACGGTAACTCCCAGCCCGACTCCGACCGTGACACTGACACTTACTCCAACAATCGCCACTACTTCTCCATTATCCTTGACTTCCACACCAACCAGAACACCGACGCCAACTATCACAAAAACACCAACTCCGACGATAACCGGTCAAGCAGTTGTCAAGTCTCCCACACCCACAGTCACCAAGACACCGACTCCGACGATCGCTATTGGTTCTCCACTATCCCTTACATCTACTCCGACTAAAACACCGACACCAACAACTACCAAAACACCTACCCCATCGATAACTATCGCCTCACAACCGACACTCACTTCAACCCCTACCAAAACACCAACCCCCACAGTCACCAAGACACCGACTCCGAAGCAAACTCAATCCAGTAATACCCTGACGCTTCGACCTTCAACACTTAACACTAATAAAATCCTGAACTCCTCCATTAACGCCTCCAAAATTATGGCTAAGGTCAGAAACACTTGCGGAGTCTCCGGTTATAATTATCTTTCCTATAAGCGGGGATCAAAAAGTTATCTTTTCGCTGCCAATGGAAATAAAGTCCAATCCAAAGACTTCAAAGTCTTGGAAAACAAGCCTTTTTCCATATATTATGCAAAGGGAAAATCTTCCTGTAAGGTAACTTTCCCTGCTGCCTTAGGCATCCAGGCCCAAGCCCAAACCCCGGCCAATACCGTAACGGAAGTTTATTATTATGACGGAGAAGGCAGACGGATCATGAAAGCGCTTGTTGATTCATCCGGAAAACTTACCAACGAGGTCCTCTATGTCAACCAGTATCTGGAAAAAGACTCAAGTGACCCGACTATGCCGGTCATCAGGAAAAATTATTACGCCGACGGCAAACTGGTGGCGGTTAGGGTTTTTAAGGATTTTAATAACATTCCCACCCCAACAGTTTCAGCACCAACAGTAACGCTTACCCCAACCAAAACTCGGACACCAACCCCTAAACCAACAATATCGGAACCAACTGATATAGTCCTGCCTACTACTTCATGCTTTACTTCCGGGATGAAAGTAGCTCTCGCAGATGGCAGGATGGTTTCGGTAAAAGATATAAAAGTGAATGATAAAGTCATTTCCTATAATGAAACAAACGGCAAATTTGAACCAAATACCGTTTCTAGAACATACCAAAGAACAGCTGACGATTATTTTGAAGTGGTATTTGAAAATGGTACTATTTTAGAAGTCACAGCTGAACATCCTATTCTCAGAGATAATCTGGTCTTTACCAAAACCAAAGACCTGAAGGTTGGAAATAAAGTTATTCTGGATGACCGGGCTAAAATAAAGACAGTAACTATTACATCAATCAAACTGGTTAACCGGACTGTTCCCGTCTTTAATATAGAAACGGAAAGAAACCATACCTTTGTCGTTGAAGGAATTGTTGTCCACAATAAAGTTGCCCCCCCAATTCTTAAATAAAACCGGAATTGTAGGTTAGATTTCCTGGGGAAGAAAAATGAGGTCCGCTTCCCGTTTGGCCGCCGCTTCGTCTTCTGAAGCGTGGATGGCGTTTTGCTGGATGTCTGTCCCGAAGTCTCCTCTGATTGTCCCTTTACCCGCTTTCGTACTGTCTGTCGGACCGCATAATGCCCGCACGCGGACAACGACATCTTTTCCTTCCCAGAGCATCGCCATGACCGGCGTTTCCGTCATGAATTTCTTCAGTCCCGGAAAAAACGGTTTTTCTTTGTGATGGGCATACCACTCGTCAAGAAGTTTATCGGAGAGTTTGACGAATTTAGCCCCTACCAGGATAAAACCGGCTTTCTCGAAACGGGAGATGATTTCACCAATAACCTTTTTCTTGACCGCGTCGGGCTTAATGAGAATGACTGTTTTGTCCATATAATTAGCGTTTAGCTTCTAGCGTTTAGCGTTTAGCAAATAAAATCTTTACCCTATTAACTAGACGCTAGTTTCTAGACGCTAGACGCTTAATTTTAATAATTTTCTAAATCTTTCTTCTTGTTTATACGGTCCAATTATAGCAAGGTTAAGCCGGTTTTGTCCAAAGATATTTTTAGCCACTGCCCGCACCTCATTTGAAGTCACTTTGTCGATTTTCTCCATGATTTCGGAAGGAGCGCGAATCTCTTTTTCCAAAAGTTCGGCTGTCCCGAAAAGCGAAGCGACATTGTGGCTGTCTTCAAGTTCCAGAGTCAATCTGCCTTTGAGGTATTCCTTGGCTTTATTTAATTCCTCTTCGGAAACTCGTTTGTCAGCCATTTTTTGATATTCAGTAATTATCACTTTGATCGCCTCCTCAATCCGGCCAACATCCACTCCCGCCTGGGTGACGAAATTGCCAACGTCTGTATATTTTTCGGTAGCGGAGTGGACATAATAGGCCAATCCCCTTTTCTCCCGCACTTCGATAAAAAGCCGGCTGGACATGCCCCCGCCCAAAACGCTCGTCAAAACTCCGAGAGCATACCTTTTCGGATGCGTCAGCTGATAAGCCCGTACTCCCAGACAAAGATGCGCCTGCTGGGTGTCTTTGTATTGGACAAGAAGTCCCGGTGTCTTCTGACTATCATCAACAGTTTCCGCTTTCTCCACTTTCCTCTTCCCCCATTCCCCGAAATATTTTTCAATTGAATTTTGAATTTGATTTGTAATTTGAATTTTGTCATTTGAATTTTTATCAATCCCTCCAGCGATTACAACGACGGCATTAGCCGGCGAATAAAGCCGGTCCATGTAATCAACAAAGTGCTTTCTTTTCACCGATGAGATGACTTCTTTCCGGCCGATGATGTCTCTGCCCAATCTCGTGTCTCCGTAAAGCAGGTTTTCATAAAGGTCGCCCACTTTCCTCATCGGCAGATCCTCGTACATGTTGTATTCTTCTATAATGACGCCTTTTTCCTTATCGATCTCCTTCTCATCCAGATTGGAATGCAACAAAATATCTGAAAGTATATCTATAAGTAATGGAAGATGCTTCACTGCCGCTTTTATGTAATAACCGGTATGGTCTTTGCTGGTGAAGGCATTGGACTCGCCGCCGATGCCGTCGATGATTGAGGAAATTTCAAGAGCTGAAGGCCGCTTTTTCGTCCCCTTGAAAGCCATGTGTTCAAGAAAGTGCGACAGTCCGTTTATCCCCTTTTCCTCAAACCGGCTGCCGGCACCAACAAGGACTAAAACCGTCACCGACTCGACCGACGGCATGGGAACAGTGATCAGCCGGAGACCGTTGGAGAGAGTGTGTGTTTGATAATCCATATATTAGCGTCTAGAAACTAGCGTCTAGCGTCTAGACTAAGAATTTGAATGACGATATTTACTTGTCATCACGTTTAACATCTTCAGAACTTCTACCAATAGTTTTTCTGATTTTATAAAATCATCTACCGTCGACATGTCCAATTGTTTTGAAATAATCAGTTGAGTCTCAAGCTCTAAAGCTGAACCGTAAGCGATTGAAAAAAATTGTCCATATTCTTTCTCTGATTTTCTTCCATATCCTTCTGCGATATTTGAGGATATCGCCACCGATGCTCTTCTCATTTGAGAAATCAATCCATATAGTTCTGATTTCGGAAATCTGGCTGTTAATAGAAAAATCTCTTTTACAAGCTCAATTGATCTTTGCCACACGATCAATTCTTTATACGATTTCAGATATGTCATTTTAGCGTTTAGCTTCTAGCGTTTAGCGTTTAGTTAATAAAATAATATTCTAGACGCTAGTTTCTAGACGCTAGACGCTGATTTAAAACTAGACGCTAACCGCTAAACGCTAGACGCTGATCAGATTTATATGATACAAAACCCCGACGGAAAAGAAAAGGAGGAATCAAGAACCCCTCCCCCTTTCCGGGGAGAAATTGGCGATTGGTTTATTGAATATCGAGAATAAATATGTCATCATGACAAATGACATGGGAATATTGAAGGAACCTGTTGATGAAAGAAGAAGAGGTCTTCTAATAGGACCCCTTGCCGCAGCAGCTGGAAGCTTAGATAAAATACCGTTGGAATTCCGTCATGCGGAAAATACTTGGGTAGAAAAATGGCTGGGGATGTTGCCTTTGGACCGGCAACTCACCCAGGCAAGTTATGACAGACGGGCAGCTGAATTGGCCGACCAAGTCACCGAACATGCTACCTCTCTCCTCAGTCATGAGCTTTATTCTTCCATGTCAACACTGGCCCAAAAGATCATTAGAGAAAATACTACTGACTTTTCCGAAATCGGCCGGGATGATGCAAGGTTGAAATTTACTGCTTGGACTATCCACCGGGCGATGTACACAAACGATGCGGCTTGTGCCGTTGCTTCGGCTTTAGCTATATTGCCGGAAGATGAACAGCAGGCTATTTTAATCCCCTTAACAAATGCTTTGGCTCCGGTACTGGCTAAAACCGATGAAGCGCTTACTTTTTCAAGAGAAACTTTATCAGGTTTTACAGGCCAAGTGAGGCAAAAAAGGGCTTTAGTGACGCCTCAACCGCATGTAACCGTCACCATCCCTCCCGGCATTGTCCCGATGATGGAAGCATATTTTTATGACTGGAGACAGCAAAAACATCTCCAAGTAAGGAGTGATCGTACAGCAGGTCTAATTTATCTGACCGATACACACGGTGTTTCTAATCCCCTGGCTGAAGTAGAAGGAGTAACAGTGGCTGACGTCCTCACATCTCAGGTGATGGCGCAAGCCCTGCCGGCAGGAACACATCAGGCCACGATGGAGTTTTCCTATAGCCAGCCGGGGACAGTAGATATGCGGATGGTTTTTCCTTTGGCTTCCCCTACTGACGCTCAAAGATACCTGTCCGTCGCGGTCACTACGAATAATCCAAATATCTATTTCTACCACCTTCTTACACCAGGAAGCGACAACGCCGGGATGTTTTCTTATCACTCTCTCTTTGCCACATTGCACAGTTATGCAGAGAATCTATAAGGACAGGTCGGGAAGTGTGTCCTTTGATAGACTATCAATAAGCTCTAGAAATTAAGTAGTTTTTAAAGAGACGCTTTCCGGCGGGAAATATCCATTTTCCTCTTGACAAAATAGTACGGAAACCGTAGTATATTGGGATGCCAAACCTGAAAATCAGCGTTCTCTTCCGGCTTTATCTCTTGGGGAGGAAAATCCGCAAATTCGCCAAGCACGAAAATTACGATCAGATCTTTGAAGCATCTGTCCTTACTCTTCTCCATGAACAACCGCTGACCATTTCGGAAATCGGCGAAAAACTGTCCACTAATATTTCTTCAGCCAGCGAAAAATTGATGGAAATGGAAGTCAAAGAATTGATTACAAAAAGCCAGGGTAAAGACCATAGGAGCATCAAGCTGGAACTGACTAAAAAGGGTGACGAAACGATTGATTCCCTGCACGAAATCATGGCCAACCATTGCGGCAGCGTCTTTGATAAACTGGAAGAAAGTGAAATCATGGAAATGGAAAAGATTTTAGGGAAGATGGCGGGATAATATGTTTGTTTTTTTGAAAAAACGCTATAAATTGATCCTTATCATCGCCTTGCTGGTTTTCGGCGGCTTTCTCGCTTACCGCAATTTCTTCGCGGCTAAAAACGGTAAGAAAGTTGATACCGTCAAAGTCAAAAGAGGAAACTTAGAGGAAATATTGACCATCTCAGGCCAAGTTGAAGCCGACGAGAAAGTGACTCTCCGTTTCCAAACCTCCGGCAGACTGGCTTGGGTCGGCGTCAAAGAAGGCGACTATGTCAAAAAGTATCAATCGATTGCTTCTCTTGATCAACGTGAGATGAAAATGAACCTCGACAAGTACCTCAATGACTACATGAACGAAAGATGGGATTTCGAGCAAACCAGAGACGATTATAAAGATACTTACATCACCAACAAAATTAGGCGGATCAAGGAACAATCCCAGTTTGACCTGAACAACACGGTGACAGATGTCGAGATCAAAAACCTGGCTATCGAGCTGGCCAATATGATTACGCCGATTGAAGGGATTGTCACCAGAGTCGCTTCTCCTTATGCTGGGGTTAACGTCACTGCTACCCAAGCTGAATTTGACATCGTCAATCCCAAGACGGTTTTCTTTTCAGCCCTGGCCGATCAGACGGAAGTTACGGATCTTGCAGACGGCAAACCCGGAGAACTGACTCTCGACGCTTATCCGGAGACCACTTTCAGCGGAACGATCAAAAACATCTCTTTTAATCCTAAAAGCGGCGAAACCGGCACTGTTTACGCGGTGAAGTTTCTTTTTGATGGCGACAACACCGGTTACAAATACCGCCTGGGCATGGCCGGCGATTTGAGCTTTATCACCAAGAGAAAAGAAGACGTCTTATACCTGCCGACTAAGTTCGTCAAAGACGATAAAGGCCTGCCTGCGCAGGCAGGTAAAAAATATGTCCAGACGAAGAAAAACGGCCAGACGGAAAAAGTTTACGTGGAAACCGGGATGGAGACGGACAGTAGCATCGAGATTACAAAAGGCGCAGCGGAGGGAATAGTGGTATATGACTAAATGATTCAACTTTCTCACATCCACAAAGAATACAAGCTTGATGGGGATGTTTTCGTCGCCCTCAAAGACATCAACCTAAAAATCAACGACGGCGATTTTACGGCCATCGTCGGCCCTTCAGGCTGCGGTAAATCAACTCTCATGCATATCATCGGCCTTTTGGACAATCCCTCAAGCGGCACTATCACCATTTCCGGTAAAGACGTCTCCAAGCTCTCCGACGACGATTTGTCCAAGCTGCGCAACGAATTTGTCGGTTTTGTTTTCCAGCAGTTTAACCTCATCAACAAACTGACGGTGGCGGAAAATATCCTGCTGCCGACGATTTATGCCCGAAAAGATTTAGGCTTTGATCCCAAAACCCGTGCTATGGAACTGATGAAGCGCTTTGAAATAGACTCCAAAGCCAAATCATATCCTAATAAGCTTTCAGGCGGACAACAGCAGCGTGTCGCCATCGCCCGGGCTCTCATCAATAAACCGAAACTGATTTTGGCAGATGAGCCGACCGGAAATCTGGACTCCAAAACCGGCGAGAAAATCCTTTCTCTTCTCAAAGAGCTTAACGGCCACGATAAAATCACCATCGTCATGGTCACCCACGACAACCACATCGCCGAAAGGGCCAAAACTCACATCCACGTGCTGGATGGAGAGATAGTAGATGACTAAATTCAAATGACAAAATTCAAAGATTCAAATCAAGCTCAAAGTTCAAAATTCAAAAATTTTGTCATTTAGATTTTGAATTTGATTTGTCATTTGTCATTTGAGTTTTGAATTTATGGTCTACTTTATATTTATTCTTAAATCCGCTCTTGAGGATTTCAGAAGGAACAAGATCAGGACTTTCCTGACCTCGCTAGGCATCCTGATCGGCGTCTCTTCCGTCGTCCTTCTCATCTCTTTTGGTTTAGGATTGAAACAGTATATCAAAAACCAGTTTGAATCCTTAGGTACTAACCTGATCATTATCATGCCGGGGAAACTGCTGGAAGGCGGCAGTTTCAGCTCCAGTGGCGGCGGGATCGGCGGCATCCGCTTTGACGAAAAAGATGTCCTGGCGATCCGGAAAGTGAAAAATACCACTTATGTCGTCCCTGTTTATACCAAATCAGTGACTGTCGAAGGCGAGGGCCAATCGGAAATCGGTACTCTTTACGCCACCACCGCCGATATCTTTCCTATCCGTAACCTTGAAGTCGAATACGGCAGTTTTTTTGATAAAAACGATGTCGAGAAAAGAAGCAAAAAATTGGTCATTGGCCCGAAACTGGCGGAAAAAATTTTTGGAGGAAGCGGTGATGCCCTCGGCAAAATCGTCAAGATCGAAAAACAGGCGTTCACAGTCGGTGGCGTCCTGAAAAGTAAAGGCGGCGGCGGCTTCGGCGGCCCGGATTTTGACACTTTCGTCTATATGCCTTATAAATCAGCCCTTGCCTTCAATCCGGAAAAGGAATTCTATACCATCCTCATCAAAGCAAACAGCGAAGAAGCTATTCCCCAAGTCAAAGAGGATCTCAATACCGCTCTTTTGAAAACTTACAAAGAAGACGAGTTTTCCGTGGTTGAACAGACGGAGATTTTAAATGCCGTCGCTTCGATCTTTACCATCCTAAATACAGTTTTAGTAGCCATTGCTGCCATCTCTCTTATCGTTGGCGGCATCGGCATCATGAATATCATGTATGTCTCCGTTATCGAAAGAACCAGGGAAATCGGTATCCGCCGGGCTATGGGAGCAACCGGCCGGGATGTGCTAACGCAGTTTATTTTGGAAGCGGTCATCCTCTCTCTCATTGGCGGGCTGATGGGACTGGGATTATCTTTTCTGGTCGTCCTTATCATTCAGCCATTTTTCCCGGCTTACGTGGACACGACCGCCGTCGCCATCGCCATCGGCGTCTCCTCGGGTATCGGCATCATCTTCGGCGTCTTTCCGGCCAAAAGAGCATCAGATCTGTCACCAATAGAAGCCATTAGGTACGAATAGAAGAAAAGCTTATCCTACAATTTCACCCGCCGTAGTCCCGATGGTCATCGGGACGAAGGAGGGCCGGCTAAACGGGCTTCGGATCTGTCACCGATTGAAGCGATAAGGTATGAATGATTAATTAAGAGAATTTATTCTCTACAGCCTCTGGCGGTATTGCTG
>JALHWS010000103.1 GCA_022866885.1 Candidatus Microgenomates bacterium
ATTTTGATAAATTTCAAAACTAATCATTTCCTTCGGTATTTCAATACCGGTTTTCTCGTAAACCCAGTCTGCTATTTCCCTAAATGCCTCCGTTAAAAAATCCTTGTTGATATATTCATGATTCTTGAGGGTAAAATCCATGTCCTCTGAAAAACGATAGGTTTCAAAATAGCACTTTTTCAAACAGGTGCCGCCTTTGAATACCCAATCATCGCTGATTTTTGAGTGGTTTGAAATACCATCTAATATCCATCCCAGCACATAATCCTTTTCAATAACATTTGGGCTAAGTCCAAATTCTCTTGAAGAATCCATCATCTCCTGTCGCGCAATCACTTTTGCCCTCCCATAACGCTGCCCCAACTTTTAGGTATCCATAATCTCCATCGTGTAACCAGCCTGTCTGCTGCAAGCGCCGCATCAAGTTTGGTATTTCCTTTAGTCAGTTCCGATTGGCAGACCTCAATAGCGATCTTTTCTACCGGGGCAAAACGCTCCAGGATAAAACCGAGGCGTTTGAAAACCGCGCCGTTCCCTAATCGTTTTGCATATTCCAATAATAAATCTATATTTTTATTTTCCGATTTCAGGTAGTTGATAAACATATCTAAGGCGGAACGTATCCCGCCGCCCAGTTTGGGTTCGCAAAGCATATCAATTATGGTGCGCGTCGGGTCGGACACAGATACCTTTACCTGTTCTTTCCAGACCGACCTGGTGCCAAACATTGCTTTTTCCGATACAGTTCGCAGCATAAATTTTGTGCCTTTGATTACCGGAAAACGGTCTCTGGGTTTTTGCCGGGTCATCACTACCACAGTACGAAAAATCTGCTCGGTCAACCCCCAATACTCTGCGGCACTCCATCCGCCGATATAACAGGGCGCATACAGTTTTTCGGCAATTAGCCATGGGTCTTCCAGAGATATATCAGCCGAACGAGATTCCAGCGGTATTGGTATATAAAGACCCCGACGTATCCGGGAAAGCCAGCCCTTCTTGGTCCAGCGAGCTAATATCTTGGCTGTTTTGGTGAAAGAAAGATTTAGAATCCCGGCGGCATCGGAAACGGAAATGCTTCCTTTGGTGCCGCGGATTACTTCACCCAATCTCTTCCGGTCTAATTTCCCGATACCTGATAAACCTTCCATAAATCTACCCTATATGTTAAAATTCATCTATTATGTGAATTAAAGCATTTTAGTTATATCGTTTCTTGTATTATATACTATATCGCATACGCAATACTTCACCTATCTAATGAACTAACACATACATAATATACTATATTGATTTTGTCAAGTATTTAGGAAGGAATGATTGCTTACCTTTCAAGGCTTCTTTCTCGGCTTTAATTCTTTGCTACCTTATCAAGGCAGTACAAAAAATGCACCCCACCCATCGGCAATTGTCCCACAGCAGGCCTGTGGGCCACCTGCCTACGCCGAACTGCGAAAAGGCGGAGAAAAGAAATCGGTCAACGCCTTTGTATTCTGCCAGCATCGTGCGCATCTCTGGGTTATTGTTGGAAAGATTACACCGTCCACCGCCGGTAAGGAGAAGCTTTTTGCCAAGAATTGGGTTTTTCTCGACGAGCAAAACCGAGCGACCCAGCTCAGCCGCCCTCCCCGCTGCCATCATACCTGCCGGCCCACCAC
>JALHWS010000104.1 GCA_022866885.1 Candidatus Microgenomates bacterium
CTTTTTTCATTTTGGGGATTGTTCTGTCTCGGTCCGCCTTCACCGAGACTGAAGGCTTGGAAACCGCCTGAGTCAGTCATGATCGGTCCGTTCCAGTTGGAAAATTTGTGCAGCCCGCCGCATTTTTTCACCGTCTCGATATTGGGTCGGAAATACATGTGATAAGTATTGACGAAAAAGACATCGATTCCGCAAGTTTTTAACTCTTGCGGAGTGAGGGCCTTTACAGTAGCACCGCTTCCGACCGGCACGAAGGCCGGAGTTCTGATGATTCCGTGGGTAGTATTTATAATTCCGGTTCGGGCTCTGGTTTTTTTATCCCGGCTTTTTATTTCAAATCGTAATTTTGGCATACTTTAGCTATAATAGATTTACAGGTCTTTGAATTATATAGGAAATTCAAGCCGTTTTGTACTTCATGAAGAAAACAGCGCTGTTTATAATTTTGGCTCTGGTCGTTTTCAAACTATACCAGCCTTCTTTTTCCAGCTATTTATTTCAGGATGACTGGTTTTCCCTTCGGATCAGCCAAGTGAATACTTTTGCCGATTTTGGAAAGATGTTTCTGCCCAGATCCGACGTGATTTATTACCGTCCAATCGGCATGCAGCTGCCCTTTTTTTTTCTCCAGAATTTTTTCGGCCTTAATCCTTTGCCGTTTCATATCCTTACTTTTATTACCCATCTGGTAAATATTCTCCTAGTATATTATCTGGTGAAACTGCTGACCGGCAAAAAATTCGCCTCTTTGTTTGCCGCCTTCCTTTACGGCACTTCACTTGTCCATTACACCCCGTTTTTCTGGTCAGCCACATACGCTTTTGTTTTGGGACCAACAGCTTTTTTTCTCACCTATATTTGTTTCCTTATATTTTTACGAAAGAAGAAAAAGAAATACCTGGCCTTTTCCTTAATTTCTTTTACATTAGGATTATTAACAAACGAAATAATTATTGTTCTGCCTTTAATCTTCCTTTTACAGATCCTAATACTTGAGAAGAATAAGAAAACGCTTGTGTATCTCACGCCGTATATTCTTTTGGGTTTGACTCTTTTTCTGATCCGTCTGGTTATTTACCCTCCTCCTTTAACCGGTTCTTATCATATCGGTTTTGGAAAGTATCTATTTAACAACCTCGAAGGTTATCTCTTATGGAGTTTAAACTGGCCTGAAGAAATTAAAGCACAATTGGTAAATTTTCACACGATTAATCCTCAATTCTTAAGTGAATTTCCGGCTTATGTTAGATCCTTTTCTTTCAATTCATTAACTATTATCCTCTTTTTAATTATCTTACCATCAGTCTTAATTATTCGCCAAAAGAAATTCCGATTATTTATCTATGCTATTTTTGGCATAATTTGGTTTTTACTGTCGCTGACTCCGGTTATCTTTTTCTCCCAGCATACTTTCTCTTATTATTTGCCGGTAGCTTTAATCGGTTTGCTCTTACCCGCCGGATTATTGCTGGATAGTTTTTTGAAGAGCATCCCCCAAAAATATTCGTTGATTTCCTTATTAATAATCGTATTAGTTTGCGGTTCATGGGTTTTTTCCACAAAAATGGGAATCGATTTTAATGATAAAATCCATTGGGTTCCCCGACGGGCTAAATTATCCAAATCACTGATTGAGGAAACTTTAAAAGTCTATCAATTTCCAGATGACGGGTATATCATATATGTTCAGCCGGATTCAGAAAATAAACTCTCCTTAAATGACCAGGATGCTTTTAAAATGGTTTTAAGAGATAACCGCATTGAAACCAGATATATGAATGTAACAAAAAGGGTAGGAGTATTATGAGGAAGATTATTTGGTGTTTGATTTTTATCAGTATAGCTGTCAGATTAATTATTTTCCTTGTACTGCATAATAATTATTTCCTCCGTCCTTTTGATCCAGTCTATTTCGGCACATTGTATTCGGAGTCACAGTATGTTTTAGGAGATCTTTCCAAAGGGGGAATCGGTGATGATGGGCTGTATGCTTATGCCGGTTATCATTATGTATTCAATCGGGGTAATGTGGCGGACATTAATTTCGAGCATCCGCCGCTCGGGAAATATCTGATCGGATTATCAATTCTTATTTTCCGAAATGAAAATGTCATTAATATAATCTATTTTATCCTGATCCTTCTGGTAACTTATAAGATAGCAATATTTTTATTCCACAATGATTTGCTGGCGATAATCAGTGCAGCTATTCTATCTTTCGACCCGCTAATTAACGATCATTTACTCCGGTCTCTTCTTGATTTGCCGTTCACTTTATTCTTTTTGACCGCTTTATACATGTTTCTGAAAGCATTAAAAAAGACGAATTATCTTTATTTGTCGTTCTTTTTTTGGGGAGCGGCTTTCGCAACTAAATTTTTCCCTTTTTTCATCATCATCTATCTCTATCTGCTGGTAATCTTTTATCTCTTTCAAAAGAAAAAAATCTTTTCTTTTATTTCCGCTTCATTGATAGTTCCTGTTTTTTATCTGGTTATACATATCTCATTTTTTATTTATCATCCGTCACTGTTGGAATTTATCAGGCATAAAAAATGGATGGTTGCTTGGTGGAGGGGTTCCCCGATTATCCCGGGAAATATATTGAGAAATATCTTTACCGGTCAATATATCGATTCGACCGGTAAATTGACCCGGGATCATCTGTGGAGCTTGCTCCAACCGGTCATTTTTTTCTTTTCGGTGACATCAGTGCGTAAAAGTTTTTTCGGAAAAGAAAAAACGGCAGGGATTGTTTATATCTTTTGTCTTATTTTTATCGTTTATATGTTATTTTTAACAAATGGAATTTTCAAATATATGATGCCGGTTTATCCGCTATTGATAATTTTAGCAATTAAGGCCGTATCCGATTATTACATGATATTTTTTCATGGAAAGATACGGCACAAGGGCTCGTATTCGTAAGAATATTAGCCTTTGTTATAGTATAATTACTCCATGCAGGAAACGGAATTCACCGAAATCAAAGGAAAAATCGTCGGCGGCGTTTTTGCCCTGACGACACGGACATTCGTCCTCCAGATTATTTCCTTTACCGCTACTTTCATATTGACGATTTTACTCTCTCCGGCAGTATTTGGCGTTTTTTTCGTCGTTTCGGCCGTGATTTCCTTTTTGTCATATTTTTCAGATATTGGTCTGGCGGCGGCTCTTATCCAACAAAAGGAAGAACCGTCCCAGGATGAGCTGGCCTGCGTTTTTACGCTTCAACAGTTGTTAGTCGGGATGATCGTGGTTATTGCTTTATTGTTTTCGCCTGCTTTTGGTAAGTTCTATCGTTTGGATGGCGATGGAGTTTTTTTACTGCAGCTACTGTTGCTTTCTTTCTTTCTGTCGTCACTGAAAACTATTCCCTCAATTCTCCTTGAACGGAAACTGGAATTTTCCCGGTTAGTCCTGCCGCAGATTTTGGAGACTGCTTCTTTTTATCTGGTAGCCATCGTTTTGGCGGTGGCGGGAGTCGGTATTCGCAGTTTTGCCTGGGCAGCCCTTACCCGCGGATTGGTCGGCTTGATTGCCATTTATGTTATATCACCTTGGAGGATCAGGATTAAAATCTCCCTCAAACCGATTGAAAAACTGATTTCTTTCGGTATTCCCTTCCAAGTGAATTCCATGCTGGCTTTGGTAAAAGATGACCTGATGACGATCTTCCTGGGGAAAATACTCCCTTTTTCGCAGCTCGGTTATTTGGGTTGGGCGAAAAAATGGGCAGAAGCACCGCTTCGTTTGATCATGGATTCTGTTATCCGGGTGACTTTCCCGGCCTACGCCCGGCTTCAGGGTAATAAGGAAATGTTAGGCAAGGCGATAAGGAAATCATTTTTCTTTCTGGCTCTTTTTGTCTTTCCGGCGACAGTGATTTTGATTGCCTGTATTAATCCGATGGTTCATCTTATCCCCAAATACGGAAAGTGGGAACCGGCTTTAGTGCCCTTTTATCTTTTTGCCTTCTCTTCCGTTTTTGCCGCTTTTTCGAGCCCCTTAGTAAATGCCCTGAATGCCGTTGGGAAGATAAAGAAAACCCTGCTTCTGATGATCATGTGGACGATACTTACCTGGATTTTGACGCCGGCTTTAAGTTTATTGATGGGATTTACCGGCGTCAGCGCAGCCGCTTTTATCATTTCTTTTACCGGCGTCATCCCAATTATCATGATGAAAAGATACGTCAAGCTCCC
>JALHWS010000105.1 GCA_022866885.1 Candidatus Microgenomates bacterium
ACAAGCTAAACTCTTATTTTTCTGCGTAATTATATTGTTCAATCCGCCTCGGATGAAGAGAGGACGAATAAGGCACACCCTCTTGACTAACCCGGTATTCCGTGAAAAGAATGAGGCTAATGTCGTGAAAAGTTATCCACAAAAAGCGTAATTACTATGGGATATATATCAAACTATATCAGTGGTCAAAACAGGTCGCTCTCCCCTCTCCTCCACTTTATCATCCCCATTTCGTGATCAAAAAAGTCAAAACCAGAGTAAAAATAAAAACCGTCAGGTATTCCTTTACCGTATCTTTAAATAGTTTTTCCAGAAAATGTTGCTGGACAATACCCGTGATGCAGTAAAAACTGGCGGTCATTAAAAGTGCATAAGCGGTATTGGCGATTGGCCAGAATGATAAAGCCACAGCCAACTCCCCTATTCCTAAAGTAATAATGCCGGAATATTGTAAAATTTCCGGGGAAATTTTTTCTTCCAATTTCATCGACCAAAGCGACTGCAAAACCAGCGGAAAGATTACCGGTACCATAAATATCAAATTTAACCAAAAAGGCATCCGAAGCGAATAAATAATGATGGATGAGAAAAAAACAATAACCAGGGTAATCAACAATCCGACGCTGTGGGCTGCCCGGAGAAGCTGGATGGATCTTTCGATAGCCACATTATAAATATTTTCCACTAACAAAATAGCATAATTGCCAACGGAAAAAATAATGATCGTGAATAGCCTGATAATCCACCTGGCCGGTAAAAGAAAATAAAACAGAGAGACCGAAGCAGTGAAAAAAACCGGCAGAATAAAAAGGAAAATCCACTCGATCCGTCTGATATCTTCCTTTAGTGACCAGATAGACAGGATGTAACTGGCCAGGGACAAAATCACCACCATCAGGAAACGGAAGTCGGTCCAGATGAGCTGGGTAACCAGCAGTCCGGCGGTTAAAATGACAGTCTGTAAAGCAAAACGCTGGCGTTTGTCAAGGAAACGAAAAAAATCTTTTTTGCGCCAAAGGCGATGGATTGGTTGCATAAAAAATTTACTTAAGATACGAGTCGGGAATGTCAAAATTGGCGAAAACTTTTTGGACGTCTTCAATCTCTTCAAGGCTGGAAAGAAGAGAAAGCGTCTTTTTGGCTTTTCCGAGATCTTCAACCGGGACTAAAGTGATCGGCCGGTAAACAAGTTCCGAATGAGTAACAGTGAAATTGGTCTTTTGAAGTGCTTCTTTTAATTTATGAAGATCCTTCGGCTGGGTATAAATTTCTACAAATTCACCACTGTCTTCTAAATCCTCTGCCCCGATATTGATAGCTTCCTCCATAATCTGATCATAAGTCTTACCGTTTTTGGCGACGGAGATACTGCCGCAGTACTTGAAGAAATGAATTACCGATCCCATCGCGGCTAAACTCCCGCCTCCCCTATCCAGAATATTTTTGACTTCGGCAACGGTACGCATTTTATTTTCGGTTGCCGCCAAAATGATAATGCCAACACCGCCCGGACCAAATGCTTCATAAACGACCTCTTCGATATTGGTGCCTTCAGCGCTCCCTTTAGCCTTCTCCAATGCCCGCTCAATATTTTCTTTCGGGACATTGGCTTCTCTGGCTTTTTCAATTGCCAGCCTTAATTTAAAATTCGACTCCGGATCGGCGTTACCGCTTTCTTTGACTGCGATATAAATCGCCCGAAGGATTTTGGTGAATACTTTGCCTTTAACCGCATCCGTAGCACCTTTTTGATGTTTAATTTTAGACCATTTGGAATGACCCGACATAATATTTTGAACTTCCCAATTATATCCTGCCTCTTGACTTTTCTCAAGTTAATCCGTAAACTACTTTTATCTTTTTAACCCATGTCGGATCTTTTCCAACAAGCTATTGACGCCGCTTTATGCTGTGATTGGTCGCAAGCGATAAAGATAAACGAGGAAATACTAAAAAACACTCCGCAAGACCTCTCTACTCTCAACCGTCTGATTTATGCCTATGTACAAATGGGCAAAATAAATAAAGCGAAAAAAAATTTGCCAAACCGTCCTTCAAATAGATAAATATAATTTTATCGCCCAAAAAAATCTTGATAAGATTAAATCCCTTCCCAAAAAATTTTCTGGAGAAAAAAATGTAGAAACTGCCTCCCCTCTTTCGCCGAACCTGTTCCTTGAAGAACCCGGAAAAACAAAAACCATCCAATTGACTCATCCGGCCCCGAAAAACACTATCTGCCGTTTAAGAATCGCTATGACGGTCAACCTTTATCCTAAAAAACATTCAATAGATGTCAGAAGTGAAAGCAAAACTTATCTGGGAGCCCTTCCCGATGACATCGCTTTCCGTCTGCTCCGTTTCCTCAAAGCCGGCAATACTTACCATGCCTGCATCAAAAATATCTGTAAAAATTCCATTTCGATTTTTGTCAGGGAAATTTCCCGCGGTAAAAAATTTCGAAACCAACCGACTTTTATGACTACCAGTTCAGGCCATGATTATTCCTCACCGCTTAAAATCATCAAGAAATCGGATAGAGAAGTTGAAGACGAGAAAGACACTCAAGACGCATCAGATGAGTAATGGATTATTTTCTTTTTCAAAAAAAGGATCACGCCCCGAAAGCTGTTTTGATCCCTTTTGACGATTTTGATTTTTTTTACCTCCTCGGGAATTCCCAATTCCCGATCGGCGTCCTTGATCGCCCAAAACAAAGAAACGATGAAAATTACAGATAGACAAACAATTATAATCATTTTATGAAACCCTCTCCTATGACGGCTTTGATATCCGAACGGTCTGCCTTGTCACGTTTATCTGATCCCATCCGACACCGGTATATCTCTTCCAATCTTTTGACGATGATGTTGTTTTTTAAAGACTCGTCGCCCAGATAAAGCAGACATTCTTCTTTCTGTTCATATACGGCAGTCGATTTGACGATGACATGGATGCCCATATTCTCCAAAATCCGACCGTATGCGGCCGCCATTTTTTCCTGACCGGTGGCGTTGGCGATCTCGACGGTAATTCTCTCCTGACGGATGGATGAATCCTGGAAATTATCAGCAACCGTAAGATCAAGATTATCTTTATCCAGCTCATATACCTCACTGCCATCAACCTGTTTTTCCATCTTGAGTATCGGGCTATTGCTCAGATTAAGAAAACGGATCTGATCAAGCCGAAGTCGCCCAATCGCCCGCCAGAGACGGAACCGGTCGACAAAAGAAAAATTGGTTACCGTATTACCGCGCCAGGCAAGAAGATCGGAAAAGCCGGAAAAAAGACCAAACAGGGAAAAATATTTACTCTTCAGTTCCCTTAACTCTTCCTGACTCTTGGGAATTAAGCTTGGAGTTTTTTTGTATTCCACCATGAAGCCTTCGGTGCTGTAACCGAAAGAGATTTCCGTGCTTTTTGCCAGCAGTTTCCCTCCGCCTCTTTTTTGGTCAAGTTCGCCCAACCGGTAAACGCTGGCTGAGGGAAATTTCTTATAACCGTACGGCACGTCCAAAAGAGTATTGCCCGGAATCAGGATGTATAAAGCATTCTTCTTTTCCGGTTCGATAGTAAATATACCGAGATAATCGGATAATATGTCGTCCTGTTGGGGTAAATTCTGCATCACTAAAGTGATTCTTCTTTTGCCGTCCCAAATGCTTTTGCCGAATAATCGTATCAGCGAAACAGAAAGCAGTATTAGAAATACGGCGATCGTGAAGATGATAAAAACGGAAATTAAAGGAGATTGACGTTTATTCCTCATTTTTCCCTTTTTTGATGATCTCGATCTGCGGTAAGACAAAGGTCTTCGTGCCGCTCAATTGATTGGCTTTTTTGTCAAGAAAAGTTTTTTTAAACTTTTTCTTGTCTCCTTTATAAAACCCTCCAAATTGTCCCATATGGATATATTTTAACCCAATCCGTGCTCAATTTTCAACCTGGTAATCTTGCCCTCTATCTCCTCGGCCGGGATATTAAAAAGCTTCAATAGTTTTTCCGTCATCGATACCGCCGCCTCAAATTCCGGCTGGACAACCGTTTCGACGCCTAAGCTTTTCAGTTTTTTCTGGTCCTCCTCAAAATGGGTCCGGCAAATCAGCTTGATATTGGGATTTAGCAGCATGATATTTGAAATGATCGATTCCTGCATCGTCCGGTCCGAATAGGCAATGATGACGATTTTCGCTTTATCGAGATTGGCAAAACGTAAGACGTCAATCTCGACCGGGTCGCCATAAATGACGTTAATCCCTTCCTCACGCAATTTCCTGACGATTTGATGATTGTAATCGACAACCAGATACGGAATTTCCACGAAGCTTAAAGCGCGGCAAATATATCTGCCTACCCGTCCGTGTCCCAGGACGACAACGTGGTCTTTCATGTTTTCCACTTCAGAAGGTATTAGCCTGTCGTAACGGACAAAAAATTTGGCCAGACTGGGAAGTTTTTTAAAAATATTTTTTTTAATAAGATAATAAAGTTTGTTGCTGACCGATAAGATTGGTACCGAGAAGACTAAAGTCATGAAGGTCACGGATAAAATAGTCATATATGTTTTCTCGTCGATTAACTTCGCGCTTACGGCGGTAATAGCCAATATAAAGGCAAACTCACCGATCGAGACTAAAGAAACTCCGACTAAAGCGGCAATTTTCGTGTGATAACCCATGAAAAAAATAATCAATGCGGATATAACCAGTTTCAAACACATAATAAAGACAACCAACAACAGGATAAATTGCCAGGAATCAAAAATAAATTTCGGGTCGATCATAAAACCCAGGGAAACGAAAAAGACGACCGAAAAAATATCCCTTAAAGGTCTGATTTCGGCAAAAATACCGTGTTTAGCCGACGATGAGCCGATGAGGACGCCGGCGATAAAAGCGCCGATGGCGAAAGAAAAACCGAAAAACTGGAAAATGAAGGAGAAAATCAAACAGATAAGGACGGCGCAAATTAATATCAGTTCCCTGCTTTTAAGGTCAGCAACCCTGTCGATAATGAAAGGGATAATTTTTTTACCGATGATTAAGACCGCAAAAAAAATAATTACCGCCAGAATAATATTTATTCCGAGATAAACCGGTGAGGCTGTCTCAAAACTGCCGCCTTTTATTGTCTTGCCGATAGCCGGTAAAATAATCATCAAGGGCAAAGTATAAAGGTCCTGCATGAAAAGCCATCCCGAAGCCATCCGACCATGAAGGGTATCCAGCTCTCCGTTTTCCGTTAAAGTTTTGACTACTACTGCGGTTGAGGAAAGCGAAAAAACTGCGCCAAGAAAAAGGGCTGTGTAAAAATCCAATCCGAATAAGGGGAAAATAATTATCGATACCAGGATCGTCAGGACTATTTGGATAAATGAACCGAAGATAATCACCTCACCCAGTTCTTTCATTTTGGCAAGGGAAAACTCCAAGCCCAAAGTAAAAAGGAGCAAAGCAACCCCGACTTCGGCGATCTGGGCCATCGTCCCGCCGGGGGGGATAAAACGGCTTAAGAAACCGCCGCTTAAAACTCCGCCCAAAAGATAACCGACCAAAAGAGGCAGCTTGAGTATTTTGGCGATTATTCCGCCCAAAAAAGCGGCCAGAAGGACAAAAATCAATTCCACGGCAAGGGTTGCTGGTGGCATATATTATTTACTTTAGAACAAAAAGGTCCGAAGTATCAAGTGTCAGGAAACAGGCACTTAGATATGCTAGACGATTTGCAAGTGAGTTTTCAAGGATTTTTCCAGATCGTGAGGAAGATTGCTTTCAAATTCCTTCCACTCCCCGCTTTTTGGGTGCTGCAATTTTAAGTAGGCGGCGTGAAGAAAAAGATGCAGACACCATTTGATGTCTTCTTCATAAATATTTTTCGGCAGGTATAAAGGATCGGAAACGATGGGAAAACCGAGATGTTGGAGGTGGATCCGGATTTGGTGAGTCCGGCCGGTATGGGGAAAAACCGACAAATAGGAAAATATTTTTTTGTCGTCCTCCGGCTTAACCGGAGGATCTGGATTCCCGCTTTCGCGGGAATGACAAGGTAAGCAGGAATAATATTTAATGACTTTATAGGAAGTTTCCGCTTCTCTTCCTTCGGCCAAGACGCCGAATTTCCGGCGGTTCCACGGCAACCTGCCAACTGGCGCTTTGATGGTACATACTTTGGGAACGACTTTCCCGTGAACCAGTGTTATATATTTTTTGGTCACTGTTCTTTCCAGAAACTGCTTTTGCAGATTTTCAAACGCTTCCGGAGTCTTGGCAATTATTAAAAGCCCCGAAGTTTCCTTGTCTATCCTATGCACAATCCCCGCCCGTTTGATAAAATCAGAGTCTTCTTCTTTCTCAATTCTTAATTCCCGCCTGCAATTGCCTTCAGTAATAGCTGATGGCGGGCAGGCATAATTCTTAATTCTAGATTCAATCCAATCTTGCACAGTTCCCTCCGGTGCGTTTTCCGAACGGTTAACAACAATACCTGAAGGCTTATCAATAATTAGAAAAGAATCGTCTTCGAAGATGATTGGGATATTCATTAGATTGTCATTGCGAGCAAAGCGAAGCAATCCCATCCGA
>JALHWS010000106.1 GCA_022866885.1 Candidatus Microgenomates bacterium
GGGTCAGTGAACAATATGGATATGATATTAGGCAACAAAAAACTGATGGAAATAGAAAAAATTCCTCTTCAAGACTTCGACCATCATCTATCAGTACTTGAAGCTGAAGGAAAAACAGTAATGATGCTCGCAGTCAAAAAACCCAAAGCTATAAATTTCAGCCTTGAAGGAATTATTGCCGTTGCCGATACAATCAAAGATTCGGCAATTGAGGGTATAACAAAATTGAAAGAAATGGGAATAGAAGTGGTTATGATCACGGGTGACAACCGGAAGACCGCAGAGGCGATCGGGGAAAAACTAGGAATAGACAGGGTACTCTCGGAGGTTCTCCCCGATGATAAGGAAAATGAAGTCAAAAAAATACAAAAAGAGGGAAAAACAGTTGCCATGGTTGGAGACGGGGTAAATGATGCGCCTGCTCTTGCCGCCTCTGATGTCGGGATAGCCATGGGAACCGGTACGGATGTTGCCATAGAAGCGGCCAACATAACGTTGATAAATAAAAACCTTACGTCAGTCTCCCGCGCCATAAGACTTTCCAAAAATACGATACGGACGATAAAGCTGAACCTTTTTTGGGCTTTTGCCTATAACATCATCCTTATACCTGTGGCTATGGGAATACTTTATCCTTTCGCTAAAATCATGTTAAGCCCGATCCTGGCGTCTCTGGCTATGGCTACCAGTTCTATCTCGGTTGTTTCGAATTCATTACTATTAAAAAGAAAAAAAATATGAATCTTTGGACAATTTTTTTAACAGGACTTCTGACCGGCGGTCTTACCTGTCTGGCGGTTCAGGGAGGTTTATTGGCTACCACTATCGCTCAAGCAGAAAATCGCAAGTCAATTTCTATTCTGACGTTTCTGATAGCTAAACTGGTTGCTTATTCAATCCTGGGCTTCCTTCTCGGTTGGTTCGGCTCATTTTTCCAAATGTCTATCACCACCAGAGTCATTTTACAGATTGCGGTCGGTATTTTTATGATCGGGACAGCTCTCAATTTCTTAGACGTTCACCCTATTTTCCGTTATTTCCTTATCCAGCCACCGAAATTCCTCACCCGGCTGATCCGACGCCAATCAAAAAATCAAAACCTCTTTACTCCGATCATCCTCGGCGCTTTCACTATTTTTCTCCCCTGCGGTACCACCCAGGCGATGATGGCTTTATCTATAGCTTCCGGCAATCCATTAACCGGAGGAATAATCTTGTTTGCCTTTATCCTGGGGACAACACCTTTATTTTTTATCTTAGGCTTTCTTGCCACCAGACTCAGTCAATCCTTAAATGATAAATTCCTGAAAGCGGTAGCTTTCGTCATTATTATCCTTGCTGTCTTCAATATCAATTCCGCCATTGTTCTAACCGGCAGCCCGTACAATTTGGAAAATATCACCAGAGACTTCTGGTGCACTGTAACTTTCTGTCCCCAAACTTCCCAAATTCCCCAAGATGTAAATAACGAACCGACTATCTATATCGAAGATTCCGGTTATCGTCCGTCTGCCATCACCGTGAAAGCCGGCTCTGTTGTGACTCTGAAACTGATAAACACTTCCCGTGGGGGCTGCCAGCAGGCTTTTACCATTCCCCAACTCGGTATCCAAAAAATTGTCCCTCCCGGAACCTCTGAAGAAATCCGCTTTACTGCCCCGGATACGCCGGGGGAAATGCCTTTTATGTGTACTATGGGCATGTATCGGGGAAAAATTATTATTATATGAAAAAAATCTTACTTAAAATCACCAATATGCATTGTGTCAGTTGCGCCATGAATATCGACGGAGAACTTGAGGATACCCTTGGTGTGGCCGAATCAAACACCAATTATGCCAAATCCCAAACCGCAGTTACTTTTGACCCGGGGAAAATATCGGAAGGAAAGATAAAGGAGATAATCAATAAACTGGGTTATGATACCATTCTTAATTCATAATTCAAAGATAGAGCGCTACCGTCATGTTCCAGAAGGTATGAATCAGGATGGGCAAAGTCAGAGACCGCCGCAGCGTCAGAATGTAACAGTTTGTTACTCCCAGAATAAGGATTGATAAGGGATAAATAAGAAGCGACGTACCAACAAGCTGCAGCCTGGTAAACATAATCGGGATATGGAGAAGTAGGAAAAGGAAACTGGAAACAATGGCTGACTGCATCTGGTTGTTTGTTTCTCTGTACAGTCTCTGATACAGATATCCCCGACCCAAAATCTCCTCCCAAAGAGATGTAAACAGGTTAATGATGAAAAAGCCGATAATCCCTCCACCTGCTTTCACGGAAAAAAGCGGTGAAAAAGAAAACTGGCCGTATTTAAGGTAATTCACCGCCAAGCCCTCCAGGGCAAATAAAACTCCTATCACCACCCCGATATATAAATCCAGGAAAAAATCTTTCCGGGAAGGAAAAACGTGTAAATCGCTAAGTTTCTTCTTTTCTTTAACAAAGACAATTATCAAAATCGGTAAGACAAATATCAACGGTTTTATCAACAGCTCGTCAATTGCTTCCGGCAAGCTGAAATAAGCCCGGTAAAAGGCCCAGACAAGGAAGATGACGAACCAAACGATAAAAACCTGCCGCTTCATACTTCCATTGTAAACATAAAAATGTGAATTTGACAAGAGAAAGAAGATTGAAGTTGTTTCTGTTGAAATTTTCCCATATAATCAAAATTATGAGGATATTGAAAAATATCTGGAACTATAAAAAATATCTGTTCTTGCTTACATTACTCCTTTTTTCCGCACTGACGCTATTGATGCTACTCCAAAAACAATCTTTTGATACCAGAAGTAAGGCGTATGTCGCGAATAATACAATCCCAATCCCTTTGTGTGTTTTTAGTACTTCTACAATTACCCATCAATTTAACAATCCTATCGGGATAGCTTTAGACACAAATAGTAATTTGTATGTTGTTGATTCCATGAATAATAGGATTCAGAAATTTAATGCTGATGGAACATTTATTTCTATGTTTGGAGGATATGGTTGTACAAATGGGCAGTTTGCATTTCCTTCCGGAATTACAATTGATTCGCAAAATAAAATATATGTTGCAGATTCTTTTTGCCATAGGATTCAAGTTTTTAATTCTACAGGCACTTTTCTTTTTTCTGCAGGTCGGGATGTTTCCATAGATTTTGTAAGTCCTTTTGATATTGCAGTTGATACTTCCGGTTATATTTACGTAATAGATGCGCTTGATAGAGTAGTTAAACTCAATTCTACCGGCCAATTAGTAAAACAATGGGGAACAAAGGGTAATGGACCGGGACAATTTAATTCACTTTCCGGAATAACAATTGATTCTGATGGAAATATCTATGTGGCTGATTCCGGCAATCATAGAATACAAAAATTCGATTCAAACGGAAATTATCTGTTACAGTGGTCTACGATAGAAAATATTTATATCAGTCCTGTAAAAATTATATCAAGTGGAAATTACATATTTGTAGGTATTTATGGTTATATGGGTAATATATACGGTGATAAAAGCGAGGTAAAAATTTATGATAAACAGGGAAATTTTATTAATTATTTAAAAGGAGATTATGAACCTCTTGTGTTTGATTATTCTTCTGGAATAGCTATAAACAGTACGAGTCAAAAAGTATATGTAACAAGCAGTGATAATAATATATATCAGCTTACGTGTAAACCGCCAACTCCAACAGCCGGCCCTACCCTTACCCCATCACCTACTCTAATCCCTTCCATACTTTGCGGACATCAGTGTAATCCCAACGATAAATTAATCGGATGTGAAGTTGGTACAGTCTGTATGCCTACAAGAATAGGCAATCCATATTGCGGAATGATAACCTATATGACTGCCTGCCAAAATAATCCCAATCCCGTTTCCTGTTGTATGAGTAATCCTCCAAGCATAACACCGACTCCTACACCTTCTACCACTCCGGTTCTCTGTGGTTACCCTTGTGATATATCTCATCTATGTGAAAGTGGTACGGTATGCATGCCTACAAGAATTGGACTATTATAGTGCGGAAAACCCCCATGCCAAAGTGCCTGCATGAACAATCCCAACCCGACTACTTGCTGTGAAGCAGGTGCTTATGCCTTAGCAGGTTATGCAACACCAAAAATTACCCTGACACCCACCCTTAGTCCTACCCGTACTCCGACATTAACATTTACTCCAACGGTTACAAACTCCAGGACTCCAACTCCAAGTTTTACAACTACTCCAACAATAACACCGACTTCTACCCCCACCAGAACCCCGACTCCGACTCTTACTCCCATCCGATTAACTACTCCAACACCTGCATCTTCCCCTACTCCTACCAGCAAACCCACTCCAACTATTACACCTACCAATAAACCGACACCTACACCCATTTGTAAATTAGGACAGACAAAACCATACTATAAAAAATTACTCTGGTTTTGTTATAAGGTAAATTCTTGCGGATTATCCTCCTGTCATCCATAGTCCATTGGGTTATTCTAATATCTTATTTCAAACCCCAAAAATTCATCTGTGGCTTTTTCGTATTTAACTTCCATTTTTTCCACCCAGGCCACCTCCGGCCCTTTGCGGCATCGTGCAATTATTTCTTCCACTTTCTCTTTGGATCCCTCAAAAACCGCTTCCACCACTCCTCTATCTTTATTCCCAACCCAACCTTTTAACTGTTTATCCTGAGCTTGTCGAAGGACCCAAGAACGGAAACCGACGCCGGTGACGTCACCGGAAATAATTACATGAGCCTGAATATTCATGTTATACTTTTTCATATGACCGAAGCGTTCCTTCTTCTATCTATTATAATCAGTATCATCCTTATTTCCAAAGGCTCCGACTGGCTGACTGATTCCCTAATCCCCATTGCCAAGAAACTGAAAACGACTAATATTTCCGTAGGTCTTATCTTAATCTCCGTCGTTGTCAGCTTGCCGGAAATATTAGTCGCCGTCTACACTGCTTTAACCGGTTATTTCGATATCGGGCTGGGAGTGGCTTTGGGGTCAATCATCTGTAATATCGGCCTGATGACCGGACTTTCAGCTCTTATCAAACCGCTGAAAGTGACGCGGAATATGATCCTGCGGGACGGCATCTTTTCCCTTGTGGTTCCGATACTTATCCTGGCTCTATCCCACGACGGACAGATTACCAGAATCGACGGTCTGGCGCTTTTCCTTCTTTTTATCCCCTACCTGACCAATGTTTTTCTGCAGGAAAAGGGTATTGCTAGGGAGGAATTCCGCGAGGAAAAACGGGATGTGGAGA
>JALHWS010000107.1 GCA_022866885.1 Candidatus Microgenomates bacterium
CCTGAGAAACCGCTTAAATTTGAGGATCATCTTTTCTCGGAAAAATTTGCCTGTCCCAACTGTAATGTTTCCCTGCCTGAAATCGAGCCGAGGATATTTTCTTTTAATTCTCCTCACGGAGCCTGTCCGACTTGTACGGGACTGGGGATTTTGCTCAAAATTGATCCGGGGCTGGTTATCAATCCGAACCTGACGATCAGTGAAGGCGGAATTCTGCCTTTTGCCAAATTTATCTTAAACGATACTTGGTACGGAAGGATTCTCACAAAAGCGATCAGGGAAATCGGTTTTGCTCCTGACCGGCCTTTAAAGGAAATGACTGAAATACAAAAAAAAGCCATCCTTTACGGAACCGGCGATCAGATATTTGATGTTTCCGGAAAAAACCGTCACGGTAATATCGTCACCATCCATGAAACATTTAACGGAGTGATCACGGAATTGGAAAAACGCTACCTCGAAACCGAATCAGATTACGTCAGAAACGAAATCGGCAAGTATCTCAAGGAAGAAATCTGCCCAAGCTGCCTTGGCAAACGCTTGAAAAAAGAAGCCCTTTCCATAAATCTTTCCGGATTGACAATTGTCGATTTAACTTCTTTATCAATAGAATCCCTGTCTAGTTGGATAAAGGATTTAAGACCGAAACTATCTGAACGGGAAAAAACGATTTCCGAACTGATTATCAGGGAGATTTATAACCGGCTTAATTTTCTCCTATCGGTCGGCCTGGATTATCTGACTTTGGACCGAAGCGCCGCATCTTTAGCCGGCGGAGAAGCTCAACGGATCAGGTTAGCCTCCCAAATCGGTTCAGGTTTATCCGGAGTTCTATACATCCTCGATGAACCCTCAATCGGACTGCATCCCAGGGACAACCAAAAGTTAATTGAAACTCTGAAAAACCTTCGGGATCTGGGCAATACCGTCATTGTCGTTGAACATGACAAAGAAATGATGGCCAACGCCGATCTTCTGGTAGATTTCGGCCCCGGGGCCGGCGAACACGGCGGAAAAATCATCGCTCAAGGCACTTATGAAGAAATCTGCCGCAATCCGAATTCCCAAACCGGAGAATATCTTTCAGGCAAAAAGACCATTGCCAATTTGCAAAAAAAGAGCCCCAGTTCTGCCCATCAATTGACCATTTCCGGCTGCCGGGAAAATAATCTGAAAAATATTAAAGCGGTTTTTCCTTTAAGTAACTTTATCACCGTCACCGGCGTTTCCGGATCGGGCAAATCAACCTTGGTGGTGGACACTCTTTATCCGGCTGTGGCTGCCCACTTCAATCCGTATTTCCGTCAAAAAACCGGCAAGTTCGCTTCCATATCCGGTTTGGAATATTTAAATCGGACAATCATTATCGATCAGTCGCCGATCGGCCGGACTCCGAGAAGTAATCCGGCCACTTATACCGGGGCATTTTCTTATATCAGAGAACTTTTTAGCCAAACACCGCAGGCCAAAGCCAGAGGCTATCAACCGGGCAGGTTTTCTTTCAATGTCAAAGGCGGACGCTGTGAAGCCTGTGAAGGGGAAGGACAAACCAGAATTGAAATGCAGTTTCTGCCTGATGTTTACGTGACCTGTGATGTCTGCGGCGGCACCCGTTTTAACCGGGAAACTTTGGAAGTTCGCTTTAAAAACAAAAATATCGCCGAAATCCTTCAGATGACGGTTGAAGAAGCTCTCTATTTTTTTGAAAATATTCCCGGATTATCCGGAAAATTTCAAACTTTATATGATGTGGGATTATCTTATATCCATCTTGGCCAGCCGGCACCGCATCTTTCCGGCGGGGAAGCCCAAAGGGTAAAACTGGCCTCGGAACTGTCCAAGAAAAATACCAGGAGCACTCTTTTTCTTCTGGATGAACCGACCACAGGCTTGCATTTCGCCGATTTGGAAAAACTGCTGGCCGTCCTTCGGCACCTGGTGGATATGGGCAATACGGTGATAGTCATTGAGCATAATCCGGACATTATCAAAAATTCCGATTGGATTATCGATCTTGGCCCTGAAGGCGGCGACAATGGAGGAGAAATTATTGCCACCGGTACTCCAAAAGAAATTGCCGCCAGTCAAAATTCCTATACCGGAAAATATTTAAAGAAGATTTTGAAATAGGAATTAGATCGTTCTATGTCATTGCGAGTCCCGTCACTTATGCGGGACGCGGCAATCCCTGCCTTGCCGGCAGGCAGGTCGGACGGGATTGCTTCGCTACGCTCGCAATGACAAGTAAACTATGAATAAATTTACGATCTCCAATCTCCCTGAACTCTCCGGCATCTATCTCTTTAAGGATAATGGTAAATCTATCATTTATGTCGGTAAAGCCAAGAATTTGAAAAAAAGAGTTTCTTCCTATTTTCAAAAAAATATTGACAGAGGCGTAAAAACTGATTTATTGGTTGCCGAAATCGACTCTTTGGAAACGATTGTTACTACTTCGGAATTTGAAGCATTGATGCTTGAAGCGAAATTGATCCATAAATTCCAACCAAAATACAACCTGACCGCCAAAGATGACCGCAGTTATATTTACATCAAAATTACTGATGAGGAATTCCCAAGAATTATTTTAGCTCGCCGTGATCACTCAACAAAAGGATCAACCTTCGGTCCTTTTTCATCAGTAAAAATTGCCGGAGAGATTTTGAAACAAATCAGAAACATTGTTCCTTATTGCAACCAAAAAAGGGAAATCAGACGGGCTTGTTTTTATGCCCACCTGGGGCTTTGCCATCCCTGTCCGGGCACCAGACATAACCTGTCAAAAACATCATATAGGCTTCTGAAAAAACAATATTCAGCCAATATCCGGAAAATCAAACTGCTTTTGGACGGAAAAGTAATAAGATTGGAAAAAGAATTGAGGACACTCATAAAACAGGCTTCTTCTGCAGAAGATTTTGAAACCGCTTCCGCTTACCGTAACAGATTGGAGAATTTAGACTTATTGACCCGTCATTTATATCAGCCGGAGGAATACCTCTACAACTTGGACTTAGCCGAAGCTATCCGTGATAGGGAAACGGCAGATTTAGCAACCCTTCTAAAAAACTATTTTCCGCAAATTTCAACGCTTCCACGGATAGAATGTTATGACATCAGTAACTTAAGCGGTAAAAATGCCACCGGCTCCATGGTCACTTTTCAAAAAGGCATCCCTGATAAAAGGTATTACCGACGATTTCGGATAAGAGCCGAAGAGGCACCCAATGATTACCTGATGATCAGGGAAGTGATTTCCAGAAGACTAAAACATCCGCAGTGGCCTCTACCGGATCTGTTTGTCGTTGACGGAGGCAAACCGCAATTTCTGGCGATGCAAAAGGAACTGGCTGCCCAAAACATCCAAAAACCGCTGGTTGGCCTGGCAAAAGCCTATGAAGAATTGGTTTTGGTTGCCAACGGGAAGTTTATCAAGGTAAGGTTGCCTCCGCAGTCTCCCGCCTTACACCTCATACAAAGGCTACGGGATGAAGCGCACCGTTTTGCACATAACTATCACACTATGCTAAGATTAAAATCACTGTTCGCATGAAATTTCTGTTCAGAAAATACTGCCTGATAACGTTGTCATTGGTGATAACCGGTCTGTTGGTGCCTGCTTTGACTTACGGACCGGGCAAATACGATTTGTTTTATGACTCTTTTATCCTTTTTCTTCTTTTCCTCATCGCCAAACCGATTGTGAACATTCTGATGCTTCCCATCAATATCCTGACGCTTAATCTAGCCCAGTGGTTAGTCAATATCCTTTTGATCTACCTCTGGAAATTTATTGTCCCGGAAGTTAAAATAGGAGCCTGGAATTTTGAGGGTCTAAATTTAGGTTCGATCAATCTGTCCCAAATCAGTTTTTCAGCATGGCAGACAACCATCATCGTGGCCGTCTCTTTGACTTTAATGATGCAGTTTATCACCTGGCTTTTTAAACACTAAATTATGTTTAAAGACAAAAAAATCGTTGTCATCGGCGGAGGAACAGGTACTTACAGTATCCTTACGGGCCTCAAGAAATATACCAATAACATCACCGCCATTGTGACCATGGCTGACTCCGGCGGCTCGGCCAAAATCGAAAGGGATGAGTGGGGACTTTTGCCAAGCAGTGACATCAGGAAATCCCTCATTGCCTTGGCTGACGTTTCCACGGAAAATTCCCTGCTTCTCCGTCAGCTTTTCCGCTACCGTTATGCCCAGGGTAAAGGCATTTCCGGGATGACTTTCGGCATCTTATTTCTGATCACCCTGACCAAAATCCTCAATTCGCAAACGGAGGCCATCAAAAAAGCCGGTGAGATATTAAATATCCGGGGGAAAGTATTGCCGGTATCTATCGATAAGGTCCATTTGGTAGCCGAATATGAAGACGGGACGAAAGTCACCGGTGAACATTTTATCGACGAACCGAAACATAACGGTATGATAAAAATCAAACGGTTACGAACGATTCCCCAAGCCAAAATCACTCCGGAAACAAAAACCGCTATTTCGGAAAGCGACGCCATCATCATCGGTCCGGGCGGTTTCTACACCACAATCCTGGCTAATCTGGTTGTTTCGGGAGTTGGGCAGGCGATTAAAGAAAGCGGTGCTAAGAAAATTTTCATCCTTAACCTGATGACGGAATACGGACAAACTTACGGTTTCACCGCTTCAAAATTCCTCGAAGAAATGGATAAATATTTACCTTTGAAGCTCCTTGACTATGTCTTTATAAACAACACGGCAATTCCTGAAAAAATCTTAAACCGTTATACCAAATATCACGCGGAACCGATAAAAAATGATCTGACTGGTAAATATCCTTTCAAAGTCATTGCCGCTGATTTACTTTCCAAAAAAGCGGTGGCGAAAGAAAAAGGGGATACTTTGCCAAGAAGCCTTATCCGCCACAGTAGTGAAAAACTGGCCCGTTTATGTAAAAAAATCTTAATCTGATATAATAGAAGTATGAAAATCTTATTGGTTCTTGTTCAGATTGCCTTTTCCATCCTTTTGATTTCCCTTATCCTGATGCAGGCCAAAGGCGTAGGACTTGGCAGAAGCTGGGGAGGAGGAGGAGAATTTTATAAAAGCAGAAGGGGAGTCGAAAAGATCATCTTCCAACTGACTGTCATTACCGCTATCGTCTTCCTGGTTTCATCTGTCCTTAGTCTTATCTTAACCTGATGTATCATGGCAAAACAACTTCAGTTTGTTGTTTTATTCCTGCAGACATTTATTGACCGCCACAAAAAGTATTTTCCGTGGTCGATCCTCATCGGGTTTTTTCTGACCCTTCTCATCATGCAAATCTATCCTTTATATATCTCGGTTGTCGGTAAAAAACATGACAAAATCGGCGTTGTCGGCCGCTTTGATGAGCGAAATCTTCCTCTCTTTATCCAAAACCAAATCAGTCTCGGCCTGACAATGCTTGCTTCCGACGGAGAAGCGACTGCTTCCCTGGCCAAATCATGGGAGGTTGATGAAAAAGGGACCACTTATACCTTCCATCTTCTGCCGGATATCAACTGGCATGATGGTAAAAAGTTTACCGCCCGTGATATCAATTACCGGATGCAGGGAGTAACTTTTGAGCCGGTTAATGAGACAACCTTGAAGGTGACTTTGAAGGAAGTTTTTGCCCCTTTGCCTGTTTTTATGTCTCGACCTATCTCCAAGCCGAACTTAAACGGTTTAGGGATTTACAAAGTGATCCGCCTCCTCAAAAACGGTGAAACCATTTCCGAAATGACTTTGAAGCCTCAAGATACTAAATATCCGACTTTGACCTATAAATTTTACCCTAACCTGGATGATGCCCTGCTGGCTTTTAAGATGGGCGAGATCAATATTTTAAAAGAAATTAACAATCTTCGGGACATCAAGACTTGGAAAAATGTGAACATCAAGGAAATCACCCGTTTTGACCGTTTTACCGGCATATTTTTTAACTTGAATAATGCCCTGTTTAAAGAAAAGGAAGTCCGGCAGGCCCTGGCTTATGCTTTGCCGAAAATCGGAGACTTCGAAAAGGCTTATTCGCCCATCTCTCCTCTTTCCTGGGCTTACTCGAAAAAGATAAGGCTGTATAACACTGATTTGGAGACGGCCACCAAAATGCTCTCCAAATCGCCTCTAGCCTCTGCTTCTGCGGAAATTGTTTTATCCACTTACGCTAATCTGGTACAGGAAGCGCAAACGATCGCCGATGCTTGGAAAAAGGCCGGTCTGAATGTCAAGGTTAAGGTGGAAAATACCATTCCCGCAGACTATCAGATTTTTCTCCTGACTCAGATGATCCCTCCCGATCCGGATCAGTATTCCTATTGGCAGTCAACCCAGGAAGGCATCAACATCACCAGTTACAGCAATCCCAAAATCGACAAACTCCTGGAAGACGGCCGCAAAACTCTGGATAAAGAAGCAAGGATCAAGATCTATGCTGATTTCCAGAGGTATTTAGTGGATGACAGTCCGGTAATTTTCCTCTTCTTCCCCAAAGTCTATCAGGTAGAGAGAAAATAAAAGTACCCCTGGGGTGACTCGAACACCCAACCATGCGCTTAGAACGCGCGTGCTCTATCCAGTTGAGCTACAGGGGCATGTACAAACGCTGTTACGGATGAAATTCCTGATTTATCTCCTCTATTCTTAATTGAATAGCAAGTTTATACTCTCGAAACACCGTTTGTACATGCCAGGGGCATTCTGAGCGGGCGATGGGACTCGCACCCACGACCTTCTCCTTGGCCTGCCCGAAATGCTACTTTTGAGCGGCGGAAGGGACTTGAACCCTCGACCTCTTCCTTGGCAAGGAAGCATTCTACCGCTGAACTACCGCCGCATATCGTAGCAGGCGGGCAAGGAGACATTCTACTGCTGAACTACGCCCGCAACTGGTGCCGAGGGTCAGAGTCGAACTGACATTACCTGTTTTTCAGACAGGCACCGTGACCACCTTGGTTACCTCGGCTGGTTGATAGTATTTTAAAAGATTGCACGTAAGTTATCAATACGCGGCACTAGATTGACGAAATCATTTTTTGTATAAGATACTGAAAGTGCAGTATAATATCATATCGAAACTTATGAAAGTATCTTGTTGTCCCAAAGCATGGATTAATTTCTTTAAAGCAGGCGGTGACCAACACCGTCAAAAAA
>JALHWS010000108.1 GCA_022866885.1 Candidatus Microgenomates bacterium
GTCCCGAGTGCGGTAAAAAGGATTGCCGTTAAAAGCATATAAACAAACATAAGAAAACAGTAAGCGATATTAGTCACCCGGAAACCGATCAAAAGAGAGATCAGGAAAATAATAACTCCTTGAAAAACAGCGACCGTCGCTCCGCCCAAAGTCCGTCCCAGCATAATGTAATACCGGGAAACCGGCGCCACCAAAGTTTCTTTAAGGAAACCGAATTGCCTGTCCCATATAATTTCTATCCCCATAAATATTGAAGTAAAAAGGACAGCCATGGCGATGATGCCTGGGGTCAGAAATTGGAGATAGTTACCCTGCCCGGCTTTTTGGTAAATCGGCCCGAATCCAAAACCCAAAGCCACTAGAAATAAAAGGGGCTGGCCCAAAGAGCCGATCATCCGGCTTTTTGAACGGATAAATCTTTTTATCTGCCTCAGCCAAAGAATATAGATTGTACTCATCTCATTTTCTCCCCCAGGCGCGCCGGTGCATTCTCATCCGATCGGCTACCGTCCCCTCTTCATGACGGATGCTTTTGCCGGTCAGAGAAATAAAAGCGTCTTCGAGATTGTTTTTGCCGGTTTGTTTGATAATATCCTGCGGTGTCCCTTCGGAAATTATTTTGCCGTGGTCGATGATAGCCACTCTTTGGGCCATTTTCTCCGCCTCACCTATGTAATGGGTGGTAAAAAAGACGGTAATCTGCTCCTTTTTATTCAGTTTGAGGATGTAATCCCACATGGCGTTTCTCGTCTGCGGGTCAAGCCCGAGAGTCGGCTCGTCCAAAAAAAAGATTTTCGGGTGGTGCAAAAGCCCCCGGGCAATCTCCAGCCGTCTTTTCATGCCTCCGGAAAAAGTCTTCACCAAATCATTTCTGCGGTCCCAAAGCTCAACATATCTTAATAATTCTTCAATTCTTTCCTTCCTAATCGATTTTGCTACCTTATATAATACTCCGTGGAACTCCATGTTCTCATAAGCCGTCAACTCGTCATCAAGGCTCGGGTCCTGGAAAACGATACCGAAGGACTGTCGGACTTTGGCCTGGTCGGTCAAAGGGTCAAATCCGTTAACGGTAATTTTTCCGCTGGTGGGATGAAGAAGCGTGGTCAGCATCTTGATCGTCGTCGTCTTGCCTGCCCCGTTTGGTCCCAAAAAAGCAAAAATCTCGCCCTTTTTTACGGAAAAGGAAATGCTGTCAACAGCGGTAAAGCCATTGAATTTTTTAGTTAAGTTTTTTACTTCAATCATAGAAACTGCCAAAATACCAGAGGTGTCCTATCTGGGACACCTCTAAGGTGTACTTTTCTCTCTGGAGAGTCTGGATGGTAAGGGCGATTTCTGGTTGAGATATTTCGCGGTTTTCTTTTTGTAATAAGGCACGTCAGACGGAGATGAAAGAGTCTCAAAAGAGAGGGAGCAAATCGACATTCCCGGATAAAGCTTCACCGGCAGGCGGCCCATGTTGGCCAATTCCAAAGTAATCTGTCCGCGGAAACCGGAATCTATGTTGGCGGCGGTTGAGTGGATGATGACACCAAGCCGGCCGATACTGCTTCGGCCTTCCAACCGGGCAGTCAGGTCATCGGGAAGCTCGATATATTCTTCCGTCACCGCCAGAGCAAATTCGCCGGGATGAAGGATAAAAGCCTCGCCGCTGTCTACCTTCACCTCATTGGTCAGTTTCTCCATAATCTTCCTGTCATAAGGGTCAATAACCGCCACCGAGCTGTTGTCGTAGACTCTAAAAACATCACCCAGCCGAAGATCCAGCGAGCAGGAACCAAGCTGGCTCGCGTAATCAGGTCTGGGAGTGACCTTAACTTTGCCGGAAGAAATATATTTTTTTATATCTTTGTCTGAGAGAACCATATACAAAATAAAATTCAAAAACTTAAATTCAAATGACAAACCAAGCTCAAAATTTAAAATTCAAAAATAATTTGTTATTTGAGTTTTGGATTTGATTTGAATCTTTGAATTTTGACATTTGGATTTGTTTTCTATTTTATCACACTTGACACTTGGCTGTCAGATGTTTACATTAGAATTATAAATGAAATTTTATCGAAATATCCGTAAGGGTATTATTGATTATTGGGGAAAAGTACAGAAAGACCTGCGGAAAACCGGCCGGAAGCAAAAAATTATTATTCTGGCTGTTTTGGGAGGATGCCTGGTTATCGGCCTTCTCTTGCCTTTTATCTATAGAACCTTCCTTTCTGCCAAAAGCGGGATAAAAACCAACCTCAAACCGGTAAAATTAAGCTTAACTCCCACAAAGCAGACGGTAAAATCCGGGGAAACTTTTATGACCAACATCTTTCTTTCTTCTCCGGATAATGGAGTGGAGGCGGCTGACTTTGTCGTCAAATTTGATCCCAATGTCCTGAAAGCAACCAATATCGCCACCGGAAATTTCTTCCGCGAATATCCGATCAAAGAAACTTACACCGATAGTGTAAAAGTCTCCGGCATTGCCACTCTGGTCGAAGACACCTTCCTCATCCCCAAAGGCGAAGGAATAGTAGCGACAATCACTTTCCAAACTCTCAAACCGGCTGTCAAAACGGTCGTCAGTTTTGACCGGGAGAAAACGATCATCGCGTCGGACGGAAAAAACGTTTTAGAGAAAAAGAATATAAGTGACTTACAGATCACAGTAAAATAGTCTGTCATTGCGAGGACCCCGATGTTACATCGGGGGACGTGGCAATCTCGGACGGGATTGTCCCGCCTCAGCGGGATCCCGCCTGATGGCGGTGACTTCGTTTCGCTCGCAATGACAATCTGATATGAAAAACCAAAAAGGCGAAATAGCCACCCTACTCACTCTTCTTTCCGTCGGGCTGATGGCGGTCGGGATCTTCGCCGGCAATAAACTGGCCCAAACCGGCGGCAGGCTGAATCCGCTGGCGGCGGAAGCGGTAAAATGCGGAACAACAAACGGTCCGGCGGCCTGGACTACCTCGAAATGGGAGGAAGCCAATAGTAAAGCCAACGGTGATTTTAATCGGGTTTGTGGTTTCCTGGATCCAAATTCCACTCTTTGTACAGAAGATAAAGATTATTGTGTATGCAATATATGGGATGCTGGTTATGGATGTCTTTGGCCATATGGTGGTTGCGGTTTGTATGATGGAAGTGAAGGCGCATGCAGACTAGTAGAACAGAAATTTAAAGTTTGTGCTTGGTATTCAACTTGCGGCAAATGTAGAACAAGAGGAACGGATGTAAAAGATGTCTGTCCTCTACCTCCGACTGAAGTACCGACTAAACCGCCGGCAGCAGCACCGACCACTCCGCCGGAACCCACTACTCCTCCCGGGGCGCCGACTAAACCGCCGGCTGCTCCCACTTCTCCCCCTCCCGGAGCGCCGACTGTTCCTCCAGCCGGAGGCGGGGCTTGCGCTCTAATTCCTGCTTCCGGTGATTACGGTAGTACCTGTCCGGCTGATGCCCAGGGCAAATGCTGGCAGAGAACCAGAGTCGATGGTAAAGCTTGTTCAACCGATCCGGGAAGCGATAAATATGATAAAGACTGCAATAAGTGGTTTAAGTGCGAAAGCGTCTGGAAAGGCCCCTGCGAAGACCAGGCCACCTGCGAAAAAGGAGCGGCTCCAACGGCGAAACCGACGGCGAAACCGGGAAGCGGAGGTCCCACTTCACCTCCAGGAGGAGGAGGATCTATACCGCCGGATATAGCTAATAAAACTAAAATTACAATCCTAGAAGGTATATTTGGAGCCCCTCAAGTCTCATTTATGGGAAAACAGGTTAAATTAAAAGACGCCCGTATTTCCTATCAATACGACACCGGAAAATGGGCTGATATTGAAAAACCATATACATTGAAAATCGATAAAATAACCGGTGTAGCTGATTCTTTTATTTTTGTCGGATTTAAAAATAAACCTATTTATATTGATCCATCCTTTTATTTTAATTTTAAGACTTACGGTATACCGATAAAAACAATTATTAACATCCAAGCGGAACAGGAAGACTATCCAAATGTCAAACTATGTCTTACTGGTGAAGGTGAAATAATAAATTCTGATGTTAATAATGTATCTGGTAAGGGCCTAGTGATAGAAAAATGGGAACCGTCGATTGCGGAATTAAACATATGGACAAATTGCACCGGGGGTAATATATCCACAAACCGGCCGCCGGTAATAGAAGTGACTGACATGAACAAACCACCCGGGGAGGCAACCGACGGAGATATATATACTTATCAAATAACTGCCTCCGACCCGGATAATGATCCTATCACCTACTCTGTGGAGACGGAACCGAAAGAGATTGGAGTGACTATCGATGCGAAACAGATAGTTAAATGGGATAAAGTTGACATCAAGAAAGCCAAAGATGGCACAAAAGAGGATGGAACATCTTTTAAATATGTAACTATCAAAGTGATTGCGACGGATAGTAAAAAGGCAAGCTCATCATATTATTGGGGAGTTGAAATTAAACCAAAGGGATCTGCTACCGGTGTAAGCACCGCTTATTACATATTTAAATTACAGCTAAAAGACTATTCCAACTCAAGAAAACAAGCGCATAATTTTATATTTGATATGGATCAGAACATTGCTAATTATGTCCAAAATCCCAGTACCGGAATTACTGTCGCCCCAGAAATAATTTCTACTAAAAAATTACCACTGAAAAAGATAGATGAAACAAAATCAGATTATTATCTCTATGAAAGTGATTTAGTCGTCATAAAAGGAACGTCAAAAGATCCCACAAAAATTTTGACAGATAATAACAATATTGCGCCGGTAATTGATTCTATCCTACTGGATGATATAAAATATAAAATTGTTTCCGGATCGGATGATATTTACCCCTGTTTTATTGATGCAAAGACAGGAGCTAGTGTAACAACAATTATAGAAAAATATAAAGCCAAGAATTGCGCTATAGTGACGTCAGTACGATCGACAAATAAAGAATTTGAGGTTATACCTACCCAAAGAAGTCTAAAAATTAATTTTATTCAGAAAGCGACTGGTATATCTAAACCAAGTAATTATAATTTTACGATCCAAATTGCCGGTGAAATGATAGAAGAAGGATCAATAACAGGATGTAATGAAAGTAAAGATCCCAGAGGATTAATACTTGCTGGAACTTTAAGTGATAGTCCGCTTGCTGTTTGTACTTCCAAGAACGAATATCCGGTAGAAATGCCCACAAAACCCGATAGAAAATTTTTAATTGGTGGAATAATGAGAATATTTAAAAAAACGGATAATAGCCAAGTAGGTACATGTGATTTTAACAGTTATGAATTTCCATTTCATAAATTAGGCGATCCGGGTTCAGCCGATTTTAATATAAAATTAAATACAACTTATAAAAAAGACAATGAAATCACATGCAGTTTTGACAAAACAAATTCATATGCCAATACTCAATCACCTGTTTCCGGCTCGACGAATGATAAATATAGACTGGTTCGGGATCTTTATGCAAAGGGTCGGATCGATGCTCTGGCTGTTTCGCAATTTGTCGCTCAAGCTACCCGCTATCCCGGCGTGCAGACGAAAACTCTCGATTACTCCGAGTTACCCCAAACCTACGATTTACCAATGCTTTAAAAGGTATCTACTACTCGTCATTGCGAGCACTTCGTTGTCATTGCGAGCGTAGCGAAGCAATCCCGTGATGCTGCAATAATTCCTGCGGGATCGCCACGTCCCGATTTACATCGGGACTCGCGATGACAGTTGTCCCTCACCCTTTTTTCTGATAGTCTGAAATTATGCTGTCTTATCTCGACTGGCACTATCATATTGTGTGGCGGAAGGTGCTGATGCTTTGGCGCAACCTGACGCTTTTTCCCCTCTATTATTTCTCCGTTCCCCTGCACCTCAGAACTCTCCTCTCCCCTTGGAAAAGGCAAAGGGTGAAAATGAAGCCGGGCTTTGACATCAATGATTTTATTTATGTCGTCATTTTTAACCTCTCCAGCCGGATAATCGGAATGGTTCTCCGGTCAATCACCATTATCTACGGTTTAGCTCTATCGGCTGTCGCTTTTCTGATAGGCCTTGTTCCAGCAATTATCTGGGGAGTGATACCGGTCCTGACTCTGCCTCTTTATCTTGCAAGAAAGCCGAAGGGTGAAGAAGAAGTCAAAAATCTCCTTAACCGGTCAAAAAATGATCCGGAAGTGCTGTTGCAGCTGCTTATGAAACATCCGGAGGGAGAGTTTGTGATGAGAAGGTTGGGTTTGGACAAAACTCGGTCATCCCGATGCGGCGATCCCGACGGGATTGTCCCGCCTCAGCGGGATCCCGCCCTGACGGCGGTGACTTCGTTCCCCGATGTACATCGGACTCGCAATGACATTATAAAAATTAATGACAATAAAAAGATCTCCGAATTATGGAGATATCTGGCCGAAAGCTATCCGCCTTTTGCCAAAATCCTTTCCGAAAATAATTTAAAAGCCGATGATGTTTACGAGACGGCTCTCTGGTTTGAAAAACTGCAGGTATATAAAAATCCGGCTTTAATCTTTGACCTGGAAAAAATCAAGAGCCTGCCGGGGATCGGAGCTGATTGGGCTTACGGTTATACGGTCGAGTTTGACAAATATGCCAAGGACATAACCCACAGAATCCCGGCCTTTCCTCTCCTTGTCGGACGGGA
>JALHWS010000109.1 GCA_022866885.1 Candidatus Microgenomates bacterium
AAAACCTGCCAGATAGCCGCTTCATATAAAGCTAAAATTTATACTCATCCTTATACCGGATTTGTCGAGCCGGCACGCAATTTCGGTATCGGCAAAGCCAAAAATGGTTGGATCCTGATCGTCGACGCCGATGAGGAAATCCCCAAATCGTTAGTCAAATATCTATTGGATGTTAGCAAAAAGGGTAATTACGATTATTTTCGAATCCCGAGGAAAAATCTGGTTTTCGGCAAGTGGATCAGGCATACCGGCTGGTATCCTGATTACCAGATTAGATTTTTCAAAAAGGGGAGCGTCAACTGGACGGAGAAAATTCATGGCGTACCGGAAACCAAAGGGAAAGGTTTCGACTTAAAAGCGGAAGAAGAGTTAAGCATTATCCACAATAACTACCAAAGCCTTGAACAGTTTTTGGAAAGACTGAACCGTTATACTAATATCGCCGCCAAAGAGATGTATCTGAGTAACAAACATTTTCAGGTAAATAATTTATTCGAAGCACCGGTTAAGGAGTTTATTAATCGATATTTTATTTGGGAAGGTTATCGTGACGGTTTGCATGGACTTGCCTTATCAACCTTGCAGTCTTTTTCGGAAATTGTAACCTGTTTGAAATTATGGGAACTGGAAAAATTCAAGGAAGAGAAAGTGACTTTGGCAGATATCGATAAAATGCTCACTTCAGAGTACCGGTTAAAGAAATTTCACCTGACGGAAACAGAAATCAAAAAAGAAGAAAGCAGCTGGCGTAAATTTGTATTAAAACTGAAACGGAAACTGGCTTTTTATGGATAAAACGGCTGTTGTTATTCTTCATTATAAAGGCGAACAGGATACCCGCGATTGTTTGGCTTCCGTCATCCGCGACAGAAAAAATGATAAAAACCTGAAAATAATTTTGATTTTAAGTTGCGGCAGTAAAAATTTTGCCGATGAAATAAAGAAGAAATATCCCGAGGTGTTAGTTACCAGCTATACGGGGAATACCGGTTTCGCTAAAGGCTGCAACTGCGGGATCAAAATTGCCCAAGATTTGGACTGTAAAAATATTATTCTTCTGAATAACGATACTCTTGTTGATACTGATTTTCCGGATAAATTAGTTGATTTTTCTTCAAAAACTCCAAGACTCGGATTGGTTTCCCCGAAAATATATTTTGCCAAAGGTTTTGAATATCATAAAGACAACTATGAACCGTCTGAAAAAGGCAAGGTTATCTGGTACGGGGGAGGCAGTTTTGATTGGTCCAATATTTACGCAAACCATCTGGGAGTGGATGAAGCGGACCGCGGACAATTTGAAAAAACAAAAAATACGGATTTTACTACCGGTTGCTGCATGCTGATTACCAAAGAATTAGTCGAAAAAATCGGTTACTTGGACGAGAAGTATTTCCTGTACTTTGAGGATATTGACTATTCTCAAAGAGCCAAAAAAGCCGGATTCGGTGTTTATTATTACCCGAAAACTCATATCTGGCACAAAAATGCCTCTTCTTCCGGTAAACCCGGTTCAAGTGTCCACGTTTATTATCAGACGAGAAACCGACTTTACTTCGGACTCCGTTACGGTTCAGCACGAACCAAAAAATCGCTTGTTATCCAGAGCCTGCGGATGTTGTTTGGTGATAAGGTAGAAAGAAAAGCGGTAATCGATTATTATTTAGGTAGAATGGGGAAAGGAGCGATATGAAAATCAGCGCCGTTATCATTGCCAGGAATGAGGAAGATCAGATAAAGGATTGTATCAAGACCCTTGCTTTTGCCGATGAAGTCATCGTGATCGACAACGGTTCCAAAGATAAGACCGCAGAGGTAGCGGCAAAAATGAAAGCTAAAATCTTTTCGGTCTCGGGATTGGATTTTTCCTATCTTCGAAACGTCGGTAAAGAAAAGGCCGGCGGGGAGTGGTTGTTTTATATCGATACCGACGAACGGGTGAGTGAGGAATTGGCAAAAGAAATTGAAAAGACTGTAAAGACGGAGAAGAAATCGGTTGCATTCGACATTATCAGGCAGAATTATTTTTTCGGTAAACTTTGGCCTAAAAAGGAACAGCTAGTAAGACTGATGAAGAAAGAGGCTCTTTTGGGTTGGCAGGGAAGCGTTCATGAAAGCCCGATTGTCACCGGAAAAATCGGCCAATTGGAAAATCCCCTGCTTCATTATACCCACAGCGATCTGACAGGAATGGTGAAAAAAACCAATGAATGGTCGGAGATCGAAGCGCAACTGCGTTTTAAAAATAACCACCCGAGGGTTTCCTGGTGGCGGATTTTCCGAGTTATGTTCAGTTCATTTTGGCAATCATACGTTACTGACGGCGGTTGGCAGGTGGGGACTACCGGTTTGATTGAAAGCATCTACCAATCATTCAGTACTTTTATCACCTACGCGAAATTGTGGGAGAAGCAAAATAACCGGATGCAAAAATGTTAAATAAGCAAAAGCCCAAGATCGGTTTTTATTCCCCATACCTGTCGATATTTGGCGGAGGCGAAAGATACCTTTTGTCAATTGCCAAGAGCCTTAGTGACGATTTTGAGGTATCTTTATTTGGGCCGATTGAGATAAAAAAAGAAGCAGAACGGTTATTTGGACTTGATTTAGAAAAAATAAAATTTTCTAATGATCAGCAATTCCTTAGGAAATCATTTATCAAGAAAACATTGGATCTGACTGCTTATAATAAATTTTTTTACATGACTGACGGCAGCCTGTTTTTTTCTCCGCTTAAGGAAAACTTCCTCATTATCCAGTCCCCGGCACATATCCCAAAATTAAATCTCTTGAACAGGATAAAACTGCGTGATTGGAAAATCCTCTGTTATTCCCGTTTCATGGCCGATATTATTTTTTTGAAACTGGAAAGACAGGCATATATTTTACCTCCTCCGATTGATATTCCTGCGTTTGGCAAAAAAGAGAAAAAGGAAAATCTTATTTTGACCGTCGGCCGGTTCTTCCCTTATCCCCACAATAAAAAACAGGATATGCTTTTGGCAATTTTCAAAAAATATTACCAAAAAGTATTTAAGGACTGGCATTTTGTGATTGCCGGCGGTCTGAATGAAGAAGGAGGCCGAAAGATTGTCGAAGAATTACAAAAAGAAAGTAAAGGCTACCCGGTTGAGGTCCAAGTAAATTTGCCCTTTTCGAAATTATGCCGTTTATATGCGAAGGCCAAGATTTACTGGCACGGTGCCGGTTTCGAAGAGGACTTGGTAAGGTATCCGGAAAGAGCCGAACATTTCGGCATCACCACTTTGGAAGCAATGACAGCGGCTTGTGTTCCGGTTGTCTTTGCCGGTGGCGGACAGACGGAAATTGTCAAAAACGGTGAAAACGGTTTCTTATGGCGAAACGAAAAGGAATTAGTCGAAAAGACCGAAAAACTTATGGATAGTAATTATTTTACAAGAATATCCCGGCAGGCTCAAAAAAGAGCCGCGGATTATTCATTCAAAAACTTCAATGAAAAACTGGAAAAAATTATTTACGGATAAACTGGTTTTGCTGGTTTTTTTTCTCATAGCTGCCGGTTTTTTTTACCGGTTTTTCCTGATGGGTCAAATTCCCATTCCGGCCGATACGATTTTGGGGATGTATCATCCCTGGCGGGATAAGGTGTGGGACGGTTTTACCAGCGGCGTCCCTTTCAAGAATTTTTTGATCACCGATCCGGTCAGACAGCAGTATGTCTGGCGTAAACTTGCCGTAGATGAGCTAAAAAATGGTAACTTGCCGATTTGGAATCCGTATAATTTTTCCGGCACCCCTTTACTGGCCAATTTTCAGTCTGCGGTTTTTTATCCGTTAAATATTCTTTTTTTCATCTTCTCTTTTAATCTGACCTGGGGCCTGTTGGTCTTTTTACAACCCGTTCTGGCCGGATTCTTTCTTTACCTATACCTTAGGTTTCTCAAAGTTAGCAAAATCGGCAGCCTTTTGGGCAGTCTTTGTTTTTCTTTTGGCGGTTTTGCCATTGCCTGGTTTGAATGGAACACCATTGTTCATACGGTCTTATGGATACCTTTGATACTTTTATCAATTGAAAAAATATTTCTTGGATCCAGAAAATGGATGCCAATTCTATTGCTCGCTCTGATTTCTTCATTTTTTGCCGGACACATGCAAGTTTTCTTTTATATTTTTTTAATAACGATAATATATACCTTAATAAAAATCATCCGGTTAAAACAAAATAGAAAAAATACTATTTTGTTATTTATTATCTGTGTATTGTTATTTGCCGCCGTCACTTCCGTCCAATGTTTGCCGACTCTGAACTTCATCTCCCTCAGTAATCGCGCATATGACTTGGGAGACTTTACCAAACCGGGCTGGTTCATTCCCTGGCAGAATCTGATCCAATTTCTTGCACCTGATTTTTTTGGCAATCCGGTAACGGCCAACTATTGGGGGGTCTGGAATTACGGTGAGTTTATCGGTTATCTTGGTATTATTCCTTTAATTTTTGCCTTATCTGCCGTGATTTTCCGCCGTGACAAAAAAACTCTATTTTTTTCGTTGCTTGCCCTTTTTGCTTTAGTTTTTGCCTTGCCTACTCCCTTGGCGAAATTGCCGTATATACTCAAATTGCCTTTTCTTTCCACCAGTCAACCGACGAGACTGATGTCGATCATTGATTTCTCATTGAGTATCCTGGCGGCTTTCGGTTTTGATTGGTTTATCAGGAATAAGAATGATAAAAAGATTGTTTCAGTCATTCTCCCTTTAGTTCTCTTAATGGGATTTTGTTGGTTGGCGGTAGTCGGTAATCGGTCTCTTGGTTTGGGAATTTCCAACGATAACATATTGGTTGCCCGGAAAAATCTGATTTTACCAAGCATGATCTTATTGATATCAGGAGTTTTAATAATCCTGAAAACTAAAAATATTAATCGTTTTGGAACATTGTTCAATTGTTTAATTGTTTCATTAGTGGTTATTGATCTTTTCCGTTTCGGCTGGAAATTTACTCCGTTTTCCCCGGAAAAATGGTTGTTTCCCCAAACCAAATTAACCGGGCGATTAACGGAAGAAGCGGGTAACTGGCGGATTATGTCGCTTGACCGGCAGATCATGCCGCCGAATTTTGCCTCTTCTTACCGTTTTCAGGATGTTTCCGGTTATGATCCCCTTTATCTTTCAAATTACAGTCAGTTGGCGGGGGCCTGGGGTAGAAACGCTCCCGATATTACTCCCGCATCATTTAACAGGATAATTACCCCGGACACCTTAAACAATTTTTTCCCCGATTTAATGGGCGTTAAATATTTGTTGAGTTTCCAAAAACTTGCGGAAAGCGATTTTACGTTTCTTGATCAGGAAGGCCAGACTTATTTATATGAAAATAAGAAGGTTTTCCCGAGAGCTTTCTTGGTCGAGGAATTGATCAATACCGATAATAAGCAAGAAGAGATAGAGAAAATGTTTGCTCTTGCGGATAGATTGCGCTTTACCGCCGTTACCTCCCAAAAAATCCGGGTTAATCCAAACAAACTAAATCCGCGTGAGTCAGCGACGATTACTCAATACCAGCCGAATAAAATCGAAATGCGGGTAAGGTCAGATTATGAGAGAATGCTGGTATTAACTGATATTTATTATCCTGTCTGGCAGGCGTATATAGAAGGGGAAAAGACGGAAATCTATCCGGTGGACTTCGCTTTGAGAGGAATTATTGTTCCTCCCGGAGAACATAAAATAATCATGCAAACATCATTATTATGAAAATCAGTATTGTTATACCCAACTATAACGGTAAAGAGATTTTAGAAAAAAACCTGCCTAAAATATTGGATGCTGCAAAAGACGCGGAAATTATTGTAGTAGATGACGCTTCAACCGATGACAGCATCAAAATGCTGGCAGATAAATTTCCTCATATAAAAGTCATAAAAAGAACCAATAATTCCGGTTTTGCCACCAGCGTCAATGACGGAGTAAAAGCCAGTAGCGGTGATTTAGTTCTGCTTTTAAATAGCGACGTGGTGCCGGAAAATAATTTTCTCAAGCCTTTATCGAAACACTTTTCCGATCCGCAAGTTTTTGCCGTGGGTAGTTTACAGTACAGTTCTAATTGGAAGGGAAAAGATAGACACGGAAGGGGAATTGGTGAATTTAAGAAAGGTTTTTTCGTTCATGGTCCGGGAGCGTTAAATAAAACTAACACTCTCTGGGTTTTTGGCGGTTGTGGTTTATACCGGAAAAGTCTGTGGGAAAAGTTTGGCGGAATGGAGACTCTTTATAATCCTTTTTACTGGGAAGACATAGATTTATCCTACCGGGCTTTGAAAGCCGGCTACAAACTGGTTTTTGAACCGGAGAGTGTTGTCTATCACCAACAGGAGCAAGGCGCCATAAGAAGCAGCTACACCCAGTCAGAAATCAAAACGATTGCCTATCGTAACCAAATTATTTTTGTTTGGTTAAATATCACTGATCTTAGTTTCCTTATTTCTCATTTATTTTATTTACCTTATACCCTTGTTAAAACGATACATAAAGGAGACGACGCTTTTTTCAAAGGTCTAATCCAAGCGATAGTTAAACTGCCACAAATTATAAGGAAGCGGTTAACAAGAAATCGGTTCAAAAAAATATCTGATCAAATGATTTTAACCGCAAATAAGTCATAAATTATGTTAAAATACGAACCATGAAGATCAGGTTTTTAACACTGATAATTCTGGTTGTTTTGCTTGGGGCAATTTTAAGACTTTTTCAGCTTGGGAAAACGCCAATTTCACTTGAATGGGATGAAGTAGCTTTAGGATACGACGCCTATTCCATCCTTCAAACCGGCCGGGATCAGTTTGGGACTTGGTTTCCGATCAATTTCCGATCCCTTGACGACTGGAAGCCGCCGCTTTACGTATACTCGGCGGTGCCGGCAGTGGCAATTTTTGGTTTGACGGAATTTGCCACCAGATTTCCTTCGGCTGTCTTTGGGACTGCTGCTGTATTTTTGACCTATCTTTTGGTCTTGGAACTTTTTGCCGAGCGGAAGGCTTGGGAAAAACAGCTTCTGGCTTTATTGTCCGCTCTGTTTTTGGCCGTTTCACCCTGGCACCTGCAGTTTTCCCGGGCGGCCTTTGAGACAAACTTATCAGTTACCGTGACTTTGTTGGCAGTAGTAACCTTTCTCAAAGGGATAAGTGGCAATAAAAAATTATTTATCCTCTCGGCGTTTTTCTTCGGTTTGTCATTTTTTTCTTACCACAGCACCAGGGTAGTGACACCTTTAATTCTTCTATCGCTCTTGGTGATTTTCCGCCGCCAGTTACCGGATAGAAAAACGATCCTTGCTTCGCTAGGTTTATATCTTTTTTTCGTCATTTTTTTCCTGCCGATTGCCACTTCTCCTGATGCTCAAATCCGTTTCCTGGTTACCAATGATTTAAATATCGGCAAATATCAGGAAGACGCGGCCAAGCTGATTAATAATGATAAAAATATCGGACAGGAAATGGCCGGAAAAATCTTCCATAACCGGAGGATTGCAATGATTAATTATGAGAATTTCCAAAAAGTCCTGCGCAATTACTTTGTCCACTTTTCCCCGAAATTCCTTGTTGTTGAAGGTGACGCTACTCTTCACCACGCACCCGGTTTCGGGATGATATATTATTTTGATTTCTTGCTTTTGGTTTTGGGAGTAATTTTTTATTTGACGAGATACAGAAGCAGGCGTTCATTGATTTTGCCTTTATGGTTGCTTTTTGCCCCTATCCCGGCCGCAATTACCTGGCAGGCGCCGCACAGTGTCCGGTCAGAAATCATCTTACCGGCCTTGCAGATATTTGCAGCTATTGGATTGGTTGGGATATTGACCTTACTTCGACGGGAAGGGCGGATATTGGCTTGGGTCTTCGGAATGATATTTTTGCCGTTTTTTATTTTTAAGTCGCTAGAGGCGTAGGGGAGGACTATTTGAACTTTAGCAAGAGACCCTGTTCGAATTGCTACCATGAGAGCAGTGTCTCTCTTCGAG
>JALHWS010000110.1 GCA_022866885.1 Candidatus Microgenomates bacterium
TGTTCGCTATTTGGAGTACTTTCTTATTTGTTTTATATCAGGTACGGAATATTTCCTTCCGGGGAACAGGAGCAAAAGGCGCATCTTTTGTTCTTATGGTAGGTGTAGCAGTGTTATTTACTGTAGTGGTGCTAGTCTTAGTTACTCCGGAGGCTCAATACAACTTTGGTTACTTACCATGATTTCAAAGAAAAAGGAGGACGATTATTTGGTGTATGATTTAAAAACTATATAAACCTTATCTTTTCGTTAACCGGTTAATGAAAATGTTGTTAAAATATTTTTTAATTTTATATTAAATCTATTGAATTAGTAGCATTTATATGATATATTTTCAATAAATAGAATGAAACATATTTGTAACATTAATAACAAAAGCTTTTTATGATGAATTAATATTAAAAAGGGCTATGTAAAGGGAGGGAAAGTTGAAGAAAAAGATACTAATATTATTGGGCTTAGCGGTAGCTCTGGTGGTGATCTTATTGGTCATTGTATCCTGCAAGGATTCTACCACTGCTGAGACTAGCGCTGCAGGGTCCACTGTTGCTGAGACCGCTGCCAGTACCACTGTTGCTGAGGTAGTTGCTGGTGATGAAGGTGCCTGTGCTGACTGCCATAACGACACTACCGTGATTTTTTCAAAAGAAGTTCAGTATGCAAATTCAGTTCATGGTACCGGTTTGACCTTCGAAAGAAATGATGCTGATTGTGCCCGTTGCCACACCAGCGAAGGTTTTACTGCGCGTATTGCTGCAGGTACATTTGAAATTGCTGATGATGCTCCGGCTATTCAAAATGCATCACCAGTAAACTGCCGCACCTGCCACAATATTCATAGTACTTATACTGAAGCCGATTGGGCTTTGAAAACTACTGACCCTGTGACTCTCGAGCTTACAGGAGATGTTTATGACAAAGGAAACAGTAATCTATGTGTTAACTGCCATCAGCCCAGGCCGGGTACTGATATTCCTATAGCAGGTGGAGCCGATGTCGAAATTACTTCCACACGCTATGGTCCGCATCATGGGCCCCAGTCTTCGATGCTTCTCGGAGTAGGTGGATATGGTGAATATAAGGGTTCCAGTGTCCATTACGATGCTACAGAGGCCGGGTGCATTGATTGTCATATGACCGATTCAGCATTTGGAAAGCAGGCCGGTGGGCACACCTGGAAAATGGCTTATGTGTTTCATGAAGCAGAAACAGAATTTTTGGCCGGGTGTTTGAAATGCCACGAAGACATCGAGACTTTTGACCGTAACGGGGTCGAGACTGAACTTGCAGTAATGGTTGAAGAATTGCGTGTACTTCTGGTCAAGCAAGGCCTCATTGATGATAAAGGTGCCGGTATAGCAGGGACATTTACTGCTGAACAGGCTGGAGCTTTGTGGAATTACAAGACATTTACGGAAGATAGGAGTAATGGACTCCACAATCCTGGATTTGCTAAGTTCCTGCTCCAAACTGGTATTGACGCACTGAAGAAGAAATAAGAATTGTCAGTGTATTTGGAGTGTTTTAAAAAAAAGGGAGCTTGGAATTATTCCAAGCTCCCTTAATTAAATTTATGTCAAATTATTAAGCGTTATCCAATGGAACGAACTCACTCTATTGGACACATTGTATACTAAAAATAATTAAGATAAAATAACTGATGAGACTAAAAGATCTTGAGAAAGTGAGATCTCATTAAATGAGAGTAAAAAGAAAAGGCCTTTTAATATAGGGGCGGTTAAAATATAGGAGCAGCTAAAAATGATAAGTGAATATGATAAAAAGAAAAAGGCACCAGGCCGATTTAAATCTGTTGTGGATTGGCTGTGGCGTCTGTTTAGCTCTGTTCGTCTGGCGGTTATCCTGATACTTGTTATTACCGGCCTTAGTTTACTTGGAGCTCTGCTTATTCAGGTACCCTCAGAAATAGCAAAGGACCCCCAAGCTTACTCTAATTGGGTAGACATGGTAGCCAGAAGCAAGGTAGGGGTTTGGGCACCGTTTCTATCTGCCCTCCGTTTGTTTAA
>JALHWS010000111.1 GCA_022866885.1 Candidatus Microgenomates bacterium
AGGAAAAAGAGAATAAAAGAGATTAGTACGATTATAAAAACAGTCCCTGCTTCCAACTTCTCCGTGGCTTCTGGTAAAAGATGAAGAAAAGCTCCACCCATTAAAGCCCCGGCAGAAAGAGAAACCATAAATAAAAGTATTTTTGATAATTTCTCCTGTTTTAGAGAAAAGGTGAAAACACCGACCAAAGCTCCAAGACTGATGAAAAAAGTGGATATAATAATTAAAATAAGTCTTTCCATAGCATCTGCTTGACGATGATAACTGAATTCTTCCGTCTTTTCAAGTTGAAGTAAAAATGCTTGTTGACTTTATCTTTTTCAAAACCATATATTAGAAACAACGTTTAATTTTTCTATGAAAAAAGAGTATCTGCCTGCTCTTTCTTTTTGTTTTCTTTTTGGCGTTTTTTTAATCCTTTTCAAATTCTTTCCTCAAAATGTCTTCTCCGCCGCCGGTCATGTCGTTATTTCAGAAATACAGATCGGTGGCGAAACTTCATATGATGAATTTGTCGAACTTTATAACCCCAAAAATCAAGCGGAGGATATAAGCGGATGGAAAGTAGTGAAAAAAACAGCTATTGGCACAATTCCAACTCCTATTATCACTATATTCCCCATTTCTATCAAACCTCATGGTTTTTTTCTTATTGCTTATTCGCCTAATTATAACGGACCAACTACTCCAGATATTACTTATTCTGATTCCGCACCGACTACTCTTACTTACGCAAGTACGATCATACTGACAGATCAAAATGACGCAGTGATAGATAAGGTTGGATTACAAGGCGCTAATGACAAAGAAGGAAATAATGCTCCTACTCTATCCGACAAAAGAAGCCTTGAGAGAAAAGCGTCGAGCACTTCAACGGAAACAACAATGGGCAAAAACGGCAGCGAGGAATTTGCCGGTAATGGTCAGGATACCGATGACAATGGCGCTGATTTTTATAAAAGAATTACACCCGATCCGCAAAATGCCAGCAGTCCTCCGGAGCCGCCTGAAGAAGCGATAACGCCAACTACAACACCAACGGTTACCCCGACAGTCACTCCGACAGTAACCGTCACTCCAACAGAAGAAGTACCTACCCCAACAACTACAGTTACTCCAACAATTACTCAAACTCCAACACCGACTGTTTCTCCGACGATTTCACCAACGGTTACCCCCACCACCACTCCTACACCTCAACCGATAGAAACACCGACGCTGACTCCCACTCCAACTATTTCTATACCCGAACCCACTCCATACGACATAGTTTTTGGGAATTATCTGAAGTGCCAAGTCAATTTCCGAAAAATCGAAACCCGCTTTTTTACTTTCTTTATCCCTTACATTCGCTGCTTCCGGGAAAAAATATCGCTTGAAAATAATTTATTGTATAATTAACCTATGGAAAAGAAAGCGGTGAGCATTTCCATTGCCAATATCCGTTTATTAAACTTAGAAATAATTTTACCGATCCTCGCTTTCTCCATCCCTTTTCTTCTCACCGGTCCTCAATGGTTAACCGGCACAATGGTCAATAGCCTTTTGTATATCGCTTCCTCCAAACAAACCAGGTGAAAACAACTCGTGTTTATTTCCCTTCTTCCGAGTGTTGGAGCCATTTCCAACGGCATCCTCTTGGGTAAATTCACTCTTTTTTTGGTTTTATTTCTTCCGTCCATCTGGATAGGTAACATGATTTTGGTCAAGTCTTTTGCCAAACTGAAAAATGTCTTTTCCTTTCCGTTAAGCATTATCTTTTCTTCAACTCTCAAAACTGCAGTCCTCTATTTATCGGCGCTGATTTTAGTCGGCAATCATCTGGTTCCAAATATTTTCATTTCATCAATGGGAATGATCCAGCTGTTTACTTCCCTGATGGGCGGAACAGTCGCGTTTGCTTTGTTTAAGATTGCCAAAAGAAAGATATGAATGAAACCGATACTTTGATAGAACTGCTTGAGAAAAAGGCAAAACTGACTGCCATGGTTGCCCCTTCTTTTCCGATCATATTTGGTTATCCCACGATCATCACCATGCTGAAAAAACTCGGTTTTACTTATACGGTGGAAGTGGCTTCAGGAGCCAAAAAAACCAATGAACAACTGCTCAAGCTTTTACAGGAAAATCCAAACAGCCGCTATATCACCAGTCCCTGTCCGACAGTGGTGCGGATGATCCGAAAACAAATGCCCCGGTATGAAAAATACCTCACCAAAAACGTCGACTCTCCGATGGTCGCCACCGCCAAAATCGTCAGGGAAAAATTTCCAGGGGTTAGACCGGTTTTTATCGGACCGTGCATCGTCAAAAAACTTGAGGCCACGGAAGATTTTCCCGAGCTGGAAATTCTGGTCGTTACTTACAATGAGCTGAACCAGGTTTTCAAACATTTCAGTATAACGGAGGAAACAAATCCTTATGATAAATTCGACATTTCCGAGCCCGGCCTGACTAGGCTTTATCCCATTGACGGCGGCTTATCCCATAGCAGTGGCCTGACAAAAAGTTTTACTCAAGGAGAAGTGCAGATTGTTTCCAATTGGAATAATTGCCAGGAAGCAATCAAAAATTTTGAGACAAACACAAAAGTCCGTCTATTGGACATCCTTTTTTGTGACGGAGGCTGTATCGGCGGACCGGGAATCACCAGTCCTTTGAGCCGCGAAGAAAGAATAGAAAAAGTCAAAACATACGCTAATCAATCCTCCTGATAAAGAAGTAGTAATAATTTTTCAGTTTAATAACAAGTTGACAATGAATTCTCATTTAAACTAAAGTAAATAACATGGATCATCATTTAGAATTTTCTCCCAAACATATGGAAATACCTTTAACTGTAGAATCGGCGAGAGATAAAGTACTTACGCTTCCAGGAGCTGATTTCTATATAAGTGCGGCAAAAACCAGCCTAGCAACTAAATATGAACCAGGCGTTGTATTAAATGATGAAGAAATTAAAAATGAAGCAGTTGAAAGACTGGTGGAAGATGTCAATAAATCACTGGATGCCCGTTATACCTGCTGTATGGCCGCCTATGAGTTGGGATTGACCAAAGCGGAAAGAGATACTTTTTTTGCAGA
>JALHWS010000112.1 GCA_022866885.1 Candidatus Microgenomates bacterium
ATCAAGGCTTTGATTTTTTTCAAATTTTTTATCTCTTTGGTTTTTCCGAAAAAATCTTCCAATATCGATGATAATTCTTTTTTCTCTGCCGGATAAAAACTGCCGGAGAAAAATGGTTTCCTGATATTAGTGCCAGACGCCATATATTTTTTCCCTGCATTTACGACATTCACCTTTTTTAATCTCCAAATCTTTTATTTCCACTTCATAACCGCTTCGGTAAACCAAAAGCGCTCCGCATTTCGGGCAGTAAGTGGATGACCTTTTTTCGTCTGGAACATTGCCGACATAAACATATTTTAACCCCGCTTTTTTGCCTATCTCGTAAGCCTTCAGCAGTGTTTCGTAAGGAGTTGGGGAAACCTCCATCATTTTATAACACGGATAAAAAGCGGAAATATGCCAGGGGATATCAGGGGAAATTGCCACCAGAAATTCGGCGATATTTCCTAATTCTTCATTACTGTCATTATATCCGGGGATTATCAAAGTCGTTATCTCCGTCTCGATCCCGGCGGCAAAATTTCTTTTTATGTTTTCTTTGACCGGTTTGATATCCGCCTTACAGACTTTTTTATAAAAATCCGGATTAAAACTTTTCAGGTCGATATTGATGGCGTCGAGATATTTTTTCACCGATTCAAAAGTTTCCTTTGATTCATAACCGTTGGAAACAAAGATATTTTTCAAGCCTTTTTTCCTAGCGATTTTTGCCGTATCAAGAGCAAATTCGGCAAAAATAGACGGTTCATTGTATGTATAGGCAATCCCCTGCGCTTTTTGTTTCAAGGCCATCTCTACAATTTCTTCCGGCGTCACCGTCTCCGACATCCGATCAATAATTTCTAATATATTTCTTTCTGAATTTTGTTCTTTGTTTACTTGGCTCATCTCCCAATTCTGGCAAAAAAGACAACCGAAATTGCAGCCAACGGTCCCGAAGGAAAAAATACTAGATCCTGGAAGAAAATGGTGGAGCGGTTTTTTCTCAACCGGGTCCAAATGAAGTCCGATGGCTTTGCCGTAAACGAGGGAATATAAAATGCCGTTTTTATTTAACCTGGTGGCACAGATTCCGGTTTGAAAAGGAGAAATTCTGCAGTACCAACTGCAGGCAAGACACTGAACAGACTTTTTCTCCAGTTTCCGGTATAAAACTGCCTTCTTCATGCTTCTATATTATCTCTCTAATTCTAAAAATGTATACCCGTAATTTTTGTCCTTGCCTTCTTTTTGGAAAATTATTTTTTTAAACTGCGAATAATCAGGAAAGTATGTATCGGCTTCGAACTTGCCTTTGACAATTGTTAAGTATAACTTGTCAGCGTACTTGATCCCTTGTCCGTAAATCTGCCCGCCGCCGATGATAAATATTTTTTTACCCGCCATAGCTTTAGCGACGGCGGGCATTTCCTTAGCAATCTCAATGGCTTCTTCTAATGAATGAGCAATGAGACAACCGACAGCTTTATAATTATTATCTCGGGTCACAATAATATTTGTTCTTCCAAGTAAAGGCTTCCCGATTGATTCATACGTCGTCCGGCCCATAATCACCGGATGGCCGAGGGTGATTTGCTTAAAACGTTCCATGTCTTCCGGGATATGCCATAACAGCTTATTCTTCAATCCCAACTCACGGTTGCTTCCGATAGCGGCAATAATGCTTATTTTTGGTTTATGCATATATATTAATAATAAACAATCTTTGTGAGCATGGCAAAATTTTCGCAGATCGCATTTTGAGCGAGAGAAAAAGAAGTTTCATGGACAGAAGAAGGCGTCGTCTCGAGCGAGTTGCGGAGCAAGAAGATTTTGTCTGCGAGCAAAAAGATTGTTTTCAAATTAAAATCCCCCAACTACCGTAATTTCTCCTTTTATCGGCGGGTGGGGATCGTAGCCAACTAATTCGAAATCCTCGAATTTGAAGTCGTCTATCTTTTTGACTTTGGGATTTAACTTCATCTCCGGAAAAGGTCGGGGAGTCCTTTTGACCTGTTCTCTCATCTGCTCAAAATGGTTTTCGTAGATATGGACATCGCCGAAAGTGTGGACAAAATCTCCCGGTTTGTAACCGGTCACCTGGGCCAACATAAGAGTCAGTAATGCATAACTGGCGATATTAAAAGGCACCCCCAGAAAATAATCGGCGCTTCGCTGATATAGAAGCAGTGATAATTTATCGCCGGTGATATTGATATGGTACATCGTGTGACACGGCGCAATCACCATTGATTCTTTCCTGCCTTTAGCCATTTCGTAGATATACCCTGCGTTCCATGCAGAAACCACATAATGTTTTTTTTGGGGATATTTTTTTATTTTTTCTATTGCCCAGCCGAGTTGATCTATTTCTCTCCCGTCACCGGTAGGCCAATGACGCCATTGCACTCCATAAACAGGTCCCAAATCACCCCATCTTTTGGCAAATTTATTATCGTTTTTAATCTTCTCAATTAATTCATCTTGGGTTAAATTTTGAATTTTGAATTTTGAATTTTGAGTTTGCGCTTCTTTGAAGCGCTTGTACGCCCACTCGTCCCAGATGTGGACGTTATTGTCAACTAAGTATTTAATGTTGGACGAACCGGATAGGAACCACAACAGTTCATGGATGATGCCGCGGGAAAAAACTTTTTTGGTGGTAAGTAGAGGATAGCCTTTCGACAAATCAAACCTTATTTGTCGGCCAAAAACGCTTTTCAACTTCACTCCCGTCGAATGGCTGATTTTCCACTGCCCATTTTTCATAATATCGCGAGCCAAGTCAAGATACTGGTATTCCGGATGTCTTTGAACTGTCTTTTTCATATAAAAAACTCCTTAAATAATTTAATTTAATTTAATTTTACTAATCTCCCTGTTCGTAAGGATTCCCTAAACATCTTCTTCAAAAATAATATTGACAAAGTCAGATAAATGAGATTCAAAATAAAACTAATGATAATATTGCCCCACGAAAACGTACCGTCAAAGATTATACTCCTCATACTTTCAAAAATGTAACTGGTCGGCAAAACTTTTGCGACAGCTTGCGCCCAGCCGGGCAAAATATCAACCGGATAAAAAATGGCCGAAAAAGGATAGATCGCAAAAACCAGCGACCAGGCAAAAGCTTCTACCCGATAGCTGAAACGAAGGATCAAACCGCTAATGATAAAGCCGACCCACCAGCCGACCAGTATCAAATTAACCATAGCTAAAATTAGAAAATATCCCAGGTAAAAAATATTGAACTGGTAAAGTAAAAAGGCCACGACCGAGAGAAAAACAAAAGACATTGATAATTTGATCAGCCCTAAAACCAACGTGCCGGCGATAAAATCCCGAAGTCTAATAGGAGTCGAAAAAAGATTGACCAGGTTTCTGTTCCAGGCGTCGTTCAGAAGCGGCATATTGATATCCCGCTGGGAATTTTGGACGAAAGTCCAAAGGATGATGCCGCCTAAAAATAACGTTACAATGTTGGGGATTTGCGGATTGTTTTGTTTTATATAACTGCTGGTCAATCCCCAGAAAATTATATCAATGGTTGACCACCAGAAAGTATCAACCACCCGGTCAAGATTGCGCCGCCACTCAAAAAGGTGGCGCATCACTATCGCTTTCACCGCAGAATAATTCAGGATTTTATTCATAATTATTTACTTTTTCCTGGCTGTGCTAATGAAAAAGTCTTCCAAAGTCGGCTTATCAATACTGATTTCACTGTAACTGATTTCTTCTTCCGCCAAAATCTGGATCAAAAGGGGAATATCCTCCTCAACCAGCTCGATGGTAATAAATTTATCGGATACAATTGCCTTCCATTTATTTTGCGCAATAATCCGTAAAAATTCGTCCTGTTTTTCCTCGATGATGAAACTGACGCGGCAGAATTTGATGGTTTTGGCCAAGCCCCGTGGCGTATCTTCAGCAATGATTTTGCCTTTGTGAAGGAAAATCACCCGGTCGCAGACTTCTTCCACCTCGGCCATATTATGCGACGTCCAAAGAATGGTCGCTTTTTCTCTCTTTCTGTACTCAAGGATTTTCTTTCGGATTTCATCAGCGCCTTCTGGATCGAGGCTGGCAGTCGGCTCATCCAGCAGGATAAGCCGGGGATTATTAAGAAAAGTCCGCGCCAGGTTTACTCTGGTAATCCAACCGGAAGACAGTTTATCAATTGTCTCATCTTTTATTTCCTCAAGGTTCATTTTTTTGATCACTTCGGCCACTTTATCCCTGGCGTTTTTGACGGAATACAAAAGAGCCACTACATAAAGATTTTCAAAAACGCTTAAACGCCAAGGAAGATGAGTATATGTGGAAGAGAAATTCATCTCCGAAAGAATTTCTTCCCGATGTTGAAAGAGGCTTTTGTGAAAAATATCGATTGTGCCGGAAGTAGGGATAACAAGCCCAAGCAACATCTGGATCGTCGTCGTTTTTCCGGCACCGTTGGGTCCCAGGAAGCCGACAATTTCGCCTTCTTTGATGGAAAAAGAAATGTTGTCCACGGCGACAGATTTAGCATTTGCCGGACCGAATTTTTTTGTCAGATTTCTGACTTCAACAATCATCTCATCATTCATGGTATTCACCATTTTAGTTTATAAGTAATAATGAAACAATATCTTGACAATCCCCTATTTATACTATAGGATATATCAAGAGAGGCTTTTGATACCTAAGATTTTATTGTTATAATAGACTACTGCCATGGCAAGATATCGAAGAAGAAAATTTTTAAAATTTAAACTGAAGAAACAGTCGGTTTACAATATTCTGGCTATCCTCCTTATTGGCACTGGCGCTCTTGTTTTCTTATCTTTTTTCCAAAGCGGCACCTCACTTGACTTCATCCGTAACCTTGTTCAGGAAAAATTCGGTTTCGGAGCGGTTCTTTTGCCTTTTGTCATCATTTCCTTTTCTTTTCTTTTTTTGAAGCTGAAATTTTCTTTTACCAGACCCAATATCTCCTTAGGCCTCCTGCTTTCTTATATTTCTTTTCTGGCCTTGGCCCAAAGCGGTTTTATCGGTGAACAGATTTGGGGGAATTTTTCCGCTTTGATTTCCGGCATTGGCGCCTTCATCATTCTCATCGGGATGTTTTTTATCGGGTTGATTGTTCTTTTCAACACCTCAATTGACGAAGTGGTAAAAATTATCGGAGAAATATATAAGGAAATCACCAAAATCACCGGTCCTCTTTTCCCCGGAAAAAAGAAAAAACCACTTTTTATGGAGAAGCTGCCGATTAAGCCGCCGACTGAATATAAAGAATTTAAAAAGGAAATGTCTCAGGAAGAAAAAGCAACCAACCGCAAACAAAAAACCAAAATTATGGATACCGGTTTACTGGGTACTCTTGGCACCAGCGTCATTTCCAATGCGCCCTCGGCCAATGCGGTCTGGGAATACCCGTCGCTGTCTCTTCTTGCTACAACTTCTGGTCAAAAAGCCGACCGCGGGGACATGAAACATCATGCGGAAGTTATCGAAAAGACGCTCGAAAGTTTCGGTATCACCGCCCGGGTGGTCGAAGTCAACTTGGGTCCGGCTGTTACCCAATATGCTTTGGAAATTGCCTTGGGAACAAAACTTTCAAAAATTACCTCTTTGGCCAATGATTTAGCTCTGGCCCTGGCGGCGCCGACCGGACAAATCCGGATTGAAGCGCCGATCCCCGGACGCAGTCTGGTCGGGATCGAAATTCCCAATAGAAGTTTGGAATTTGTAACTTTGAAGCACATGCTTTCTTCGGACATGATGAAAAAAAGCGACCGTAAACTTTTAGTCGCTTTAGGACTTGATGTCTCCGGCAATCCGATCACCGCCAATATCGCCCGAATGCCGCATGTCCTGATCGCCGGTACCACCGGTTCGGGAAAATCGGTTTTGATAAATTCCTGGATCTCTTCTCTTCTCTTTCGCGCTAATCCTACCGAAGTCAGACTGATTTTGGTTGACCCGAAAAGAGTGGAGCTTATCGGTTATAACGGTATCCCCCATCTTCTGACGCCGGTCATCGTCGAACCGGATAAAATTCTTTCTGCTTTGAAATGGGCACTGCAGGAAATGGACCGGCGCTATAAATTATTTTCCGAAGTCGGGGTCAGAAATATCGACGGTTATAATGAATTGTCCGGTTTTCAAGCCATCCCTTATATCGTCATTTTTATCGACGAATTGGCGGATCTGATGGCTTATGCGCCGGTTGAAGTGGAAGACTCCATCTGCCGCCTGGCCCAAATGGCCAGAGCCACCGGTATTCATCTGGTTGTTTCTACTCAAAGACCCTCGGTTGATGTCATTACCGGTTTAATTAAAGCCAATATCCCCTCCCGGATCGCTTTCAACGTCTCTTCCATGATTGATTCGCGCGTCATCATCGACATGCCCGGCGCGGAAAAACTGATCGGCCGCGGCGATATGCTCTATATTCCTCCCGAACAAGCCAAACCAACCCGTATCCAGGGTACTTTTGTTTCCGAACAGGAAGTAAACCAGTTGGTCGAATTTCTTAAAAACAAAAATCAGCCAGTCCAATATACCCAGGAAGTCACTTCCATGCCGGTTACCTGGAAAAAAACCGCCGGCGGGACAAGAGGGACAGAAGACGGTCACGATGCTCTTTTTACCGAAGCGGTCAAAGTGGTTTGCCAGTACGACCGGGCTTCCGCCTCGCTTCTTCAAAGAAGACTTTCTATCGGTTATGCCCGGGCAGCCAGGATTTTGGATCAATTGGAAGCGGAAGGCATTGTCGGTGTCGGTGAGGGATCGAAACCGCGTGATGTTTTAGTCAGAAATCCCGAAGAATATCTGGCCAATCAAGCAGGTTCTCATCCCTCCACAACAGCGGAAACTACCAATTCCTAAATATTATGCTTACTATCGGCGAAATTCTTATCAAAGTCAGGACGGAAAAAAAACTGACTCTTGAGGAAATTGAAAAGCAGCTTCGGATCAGGAAAAAATTCCTCATCGCTTTGGAGGAAAATAATTGGGATAAACTGCCTTCTCTTCCTTATATCAAAGGATTCCTTAGAAATTACAGCGCTTTTTTGGGTCTTAAACCGGAGGAAATGGTGGCCGTCTTTCGCCGGCAATATGCCCAACATGAACGGACTAAACTTTTGCCTGAAGGAGTTACCAATCCTTTAAATGAACCGGCTCTTCGTCTGACACCGCAAGCGGCCGTCATAGTTGTGACGGTTTTTTGCATTTTGACTTTCTTCGGTTATCTATTTTTCCAATATCGCTCCTATACCAGCCCGCCGAACCTTAACGTTTCTGCTCCGGCTGAAGGGGCGATATTGCAGGGAGAGAAAATCACTGTCTCAGGGATTACCGACCGGGATGCGGTTATTTCTGTCAATAACCAGAAAATTGCTCTTTCCCAAAACGGGGAATTTGCTACCGATCTGACACTGGCTCCCGGAGTAAATACGATCACTATTGATTCCGTCAGCAAATACGGCAAGAAAAAAACGGTTACCCGCACCATCCAAATACAATCTAGCCAATAAATTGGCCGACCTTTTCCCAAATCATCCTGACTCCGTCGGGGTTTATCTCTTCATCTTCCCGGTTATTCTCTTTTTTTGGTTGGAAAATGGTAGTCATCGTGGAAAATATCCTTTCCTTCAGACACCACCAGACAAAATCTGCTGTTTTTTTTGGACTTTCCGGTAAGATTATTCCTCTCCAGCTTTTTTTAATTTGATTAAAAGGCCTATTATTCTCGGCGGCTTCCCATAATTTTTTTTGCTCATCCGCATTTGGAATCATCATGTGTCTTCTCAAAAATTCCAGATTGTCATATTCCTGTCTGCCAACCGGCTTGGTAAAAAGCAAAACCGCTCCGCCTCGCTGTTTTGGCGAAAGCAGGGCTTTGAATGCCTGTTCGCTCGGTTTAGTAATCTCCAAAGAGATGATGTTTCCTTTGTAAATATCTTCATAACCGTCGACAACCTCCCGGTCATTGGTGGAAACATGCAGCTTCACGTATGGTCTTTCCGTCATTTTTCTGATAAAGGCTTGGGTATAAGGAGTCGACCTGGCCACCATATGAAAAAGAAATCGTGTTGACCTTTGGAAGAGACTGTCAACCGATTCCGTCAGGATATCTGTCCCGGCCGCCGCTCCGGAAATCGGTACCGAAACCTCGATGGGAATTTTTTGGGAAGCATCAAGCTGATCCTGTCTTATCCGCAAAGCCTCTTTTGATAATTCCTGGGTAAAATGAGGAGAAAGGGGGTATGAAGCCACTTCTATTTGTATCTTTTCTAGACCTTTCTTTTTGCCGTAATCGAGAAGCGCTGCTTTTGTTTTATAAGACGGAACAAAAGTCAGATCCGTCCCCGGCACATACCAGACATGCTGCGGACTGTCATCTGTCACTACCACAATCAAGATCAGTCTGATTTTTTTATCTTGGATGATTTTTTCTTTAATGGCCGCCAACTGGTGCGCCAATCCGAAATGAGTGGAAATTACCAGGACGGTTTTCGGCAAATCGATCCGTTGGTCCAAAATCGTCACCAGCTGCTCGTAAATAAGCCGTGTCCGGCGGCGAAGGTATTGGCGGTAAAAGGCGGTGAATATATCTTCAGGCAAACCTCTCTGGGTCCATTCCATCACACCCCGAAGGAACGGATGAATACTGGTCAACCGATGAAGAAAACTGATTGATTTGTCCTGCGAACCCAAAAGGATCGGAACTGTATCTTTTGGCAAACCGTGATAAAGAGCGTCGGTAACTCGCAGGTGCCCAAGGCCGGCCGGGGCATAAGTAAAAACCAAAACCAGTGACTTGTCTTTGAGAACGGATAAATCTTTGTCCACTGATTACAGTTTAGATAAGTAATCAGATATTCGCAAGGATAATTAAAGGATGCAATTGCGAGCAAGATAAAATTTTCGCAAGTTCTATAATTAAAGCAGCCCCGAAGGAGACAATTTCGTAATGCGAGATACCAATAATGATAACCGATAAGATAAAGATAGGATACTTTGCCCAAGACAAATAAAACCTAGGTAAAACATAAGCAATGGAGAAATTCCGTCTCCGAGGGGATGCTTATCTTGAAAATTTTGTCTGCGAGCGATTGTATAATTTTTATCGATTGACTCCGGCAATATTTTTGTTAGAATAAAAAAAGAGATCTGCCTATGACTGAAACAACCCAAGTCCTCCTCGTCGCCGTCATCACCGTCTTGACTATCCTCATGGTCGTCATCGGCTGGCAGATCGTTTTAATTCTGGCCGAATTTAAGAAAATGCTTTCCAAATTTAACCTCATGGCCGATGGAGCCGTCTCCATCACCGGCAATCTCACTAAATCCGTCCAAAATTTTGCCGGTTTTTCAGACGGCATCAAAGCCGCTTTCGGAATTTTTAAATTATTCAAAAGAAAAGAAACAACGGAAGGAGAACAATATGGAAAACTGCGACCACAAGGATGATTGCAAATGCAAAAAAAGTCCCATCTTTTGGGGCGGTTTCTTCCTGGGAGGAATAATTGGCGCTGTTGTCATTTTTCTTTTAGGAACGAAAGAAGGCAAAAAAGTGGCCGGGGAAATCGTTGATAAAGCGGAAGAATACGAAGAAGAATTGGAGAAAAAAGTAGCCCGACTGGAAAAGCACGGTGAAGAAATGGTGGCTGAAGCGGAAAAAATCAAGGAAAAAGTGATCAAAGATGCCGAAAAGGGAAAGAAAGTCGTTTCTGAACAGTTGATAAACCAATTAGACGGTACGCTTTCCAAAATCGAAGGCCTCCAGAAAAAGGGTGTAGCCTTGACCGAAGAAGTCCACCGCCGCTATTTCAAGAAAAACGGCAAGTCACTTTCTTCCTGATACTATCTTACCTTACATTCGATAACCGCCCGCTGCATCACTTTGAGGATATCGTTGATAATATTTTCCGCCTCTTTGAGAGAAAGCGCCTTCAGGTTATGGGGGAAATAATGGAAAATCAGATTGCGGCCGGTTTTCCAAACCCGCCAAAGCTCATCCGCCAACTCATGATTACCCAAAAGATAGACAATTTTGTTGTAAATCGAATACTGCTGTAGTCTCTTTTCCAAAAAAGGATTCAGGGCTTTGCCGATCCGGAAACGGTCGCTTTCATATTCCTCTCTATTGATAAACTCCAAATCCAGAAAAAGTTGCTTCAAGAAGCCTTCATAAGCTTTGGCAAAAGGAAAGACCAGATAGGAATAATCAGTGATGTTCGTATCCGGATGATCCCTTGTTAAGCCCAAGATATACAACCCTTCTTCAATCAGCCCCTTTTGCC
>JALHWS010000113.1 GCA_022866885.1 Candidatus Microgenomates bacterium
CGAACGGCATTATTGATCATTCCACCTTGGAAAATTGACAAGGAAAAAATCGTCAGGATTACCGCGGTGACAATGCTGATTATTCCCTCTTTATATCTTTTATCGGCTATAAAGAGAACAATAAAAACGGCCGGAACGATTTTCCAGGCAATCGCAATAGCCAGTAATATTGAACTGACAGTTGCTTTATTCTTTTTGTAATAATGGAGAAAGAAATAAAGAATGATGAAAATTAAACCATCGACATTCCCTCTGTCTGCCAAAAAAATGAACGGGTATGAAAGAAATGAGAATACGGATACCACAAAAACCTTTAAAAAAAGCGCTGTTTTCTCCATTTTGAGGTTTTGAATATTTATATGGACAAACAATCCGACGAAAATGATAGTCAATAAAATAAAGGCTACCTGACGATCTATAATCGTTAACAAATATCCTGATAAATATAAGAATGGGGATACGTTACGGACAGGGTTTACATCTGTTGCCAGATAAGGATTCAGGTTTTTGCTGTTATTTACCCAATTATAAAAATCCATAAACCTGTCCCCCGGCCTGAATAAAAAGGTGCTGTATGGATAACCTCTACCAAGGAAGTAACGCTGATAACAAGCAAAGACGGCAGCCAATATGAAGCCTGTCAGTATTATCAGGCTGACTATTTTTATCTTATTTTCCCGGGACAATGGCATATCTTTTTTTATTGTATTCATGTAAATTCATTTTTCAACTTCTGCAGAGGTAGCGCACGCTTGTTCATGATGGTTGCAGACATACCTTGAGCAATAATCAAAAGAGAAATAAAACTCATCAGAATGGGATTAATTACAACTCCCAGGTTTGTGAAATTGTAGATAAGTAAATTGGGGAAAAGAAAACGATCATAGTTTTTAGGTATGAGAAGAAGTGAAAATAAAACCAGATAGATCAGATCCCAGCGGCTTTTTTTGGAGAAATTAATGAAAAGAAAAAGAGGAATAAAGACATAAAGCAGTTTATAATCTCCGGAAACCGCCGGAAGAAGGTTCATGCTGAAGGTCAAAAGAGCGATTTTTTTGCCTTCTTTTTTTAGTTTCCGGACGATCTTAGCCAGCTCTTTCAGAGTTTTAATTTTCTCTTTTGCCATGGTTAAAATAATACCATCTTAATGTCAAAATACAAGTTTTAGAAATATCCGATCAGCTAAACTTTTGTTTTAATATTTTATAGAAATTCTCCCGGGGACCGATCATAATAGCGGTTATTATCTTCGCCTCTTCATCAATCTGATAAGCCAGTCGGTATGCAGTACCGGCAAAATTAAAATGGTATGATCGGCAGCTGGAAAGATTTCCGGATAATTTTTCTGATTGGGTCGGAGAAGAATCGTTTTGTAATGTTTGAAGTATTTTTACGACTTCCTTTTTAAATCCAACGCCTCTTTTTTTGCATTCTTTAGCTACCTGTTTGGTGAGAAATATCTTATACATTCTTGTCGGAAAGAAAATCGCTTAAACTGATCACTTCTCCCCGCTTCATCTCTTCCAAGCCGGAAAAAAGAGCGTTCCTTGCCTTATCATCCAGAAGGATATTTAACGTTTCGATTTCAGAAGATGTCAGTTTATTGATCTTTCGAAGCATCTTCATCACCTGCTGCTGCCAATTATAGGTATAAATATCCATCATTACCGCCTGGGGTTGCCCGAAGCGGCCGATCAAAACAGGTTCTTTCTTTCTGGCTAAAGTTTTCAAGACATCAGCCAAATTATTTCTTAAATCGGCGCTATTTAAAATAGTCATATAACGTTAGTTTAACTCATCTGTGAAGAGTTGTCAATAGTTGTACAAGATAAAATTGTTCTAGATATCACCTTTCCTCCGTATCCGGCCCAGATGAAAATAAAGGTATAAAAAAGGAGTGAGTGGCGGCTTTCGTTGGAAACCAAAGTCACGGCAAAAGTGATATAGAAAAATAAAAGAAGGGTGAAAAGTACCAGCGGATCGGCCAGTATCTTCCTTTTTTCCCTGAAAATCGTCTCCACTAAGCCAACGCCAAATAAAAACAAGAGGATCAGGTTGTACGAGCGGATAAACCATCGGTCTTTAGGATAGAAAGGATCGGTATAGGCAGAAAGGTGATCTTTATCCCAGATATAAAATTTATTCCTGATGGTATTTTGCAGTAATATCGGCCAGTCGGTCCGGATTTTTTGCCAGAACAAGTTTTTATATTTTTCTTTTAGCTGGGGAATCCACGGGTAATTAGTCGTGTAATATTCCAGATTGATCCGGTAGTAATCTTTATCAAGAGAAGGATACTGGCTTACTAGTTCTGGATAGCGTTTCGTCTGATAGAAACTACTATAAAAGGCCATTATACCGGGATTATACGGCGGAATAAGTGATATTAGTTTAAATTGCCTATAATTGCCCACCAGACTGTAAAATGAGGTCAGGAAAAACCCGGCGCAGGATAGAATGAAAAAAACAAAAGCTCTTTTTCGGAACACCAAAACGGTGAACAAAATAATTAAGCTTAAACAAAAACTAAGCAAAGAGAAACGCAATAAGACAAGAAGTCCCAGTATCAACCCGAAGAAGAACCAGTATAGCGGCTTATTTAAAAAGCCTTTTTTGGTAATAAGGAGCGCCAAGGCCGAGACAAAAAAAAGAGTAATATTTTCTGCTAAGATAAGGCCTGTATATGAGGAGGTCAAGGGATTCCCGACATAAAGGATAAACGATAACCAGGCGCTCTTTTTACCCCATCGGGAAAGGACGATTTTGAAGATGAAAACAGCGGTCAAAAGATCAAAAATAATATTGGCTATTCTGACCGCGTCAAGGTTTTCAAAACCAAACAGGCGGTATATGGAAGCGATAAACAAAGAATATCCGGCATTTTTCGAACAACAGTCCACTGCCCAGTGTCCCTGATAAATTTCCCCGGCGAGATTGGCATAAGATTGCATATCCCAAAGAAGCGTTTTATAGGAAAGACTAGAAAGGTAAAGCCGCAGGATAAAGCCTAAGATAAGGATGGCAATGAAAATTACGGACCCCTTTTTTGCCTTGATTGTTTTGATCATTTTCCCAAATACTTAAACCACTCACGGGTAGCAACTTTTATTTTCTTTGGCGTCCAGATAGGCGCATCTCTCCAGTAATCTATGTCTTCCAGCACTTTCGCAACACCATCTTCAAATTTTATTTTTGGTTTCCAACCTAGAACTTTTTTTATCTTTGTAATATCTGCCTGGGTACAATACGGCTCTCCCGGACGCTTAGGGATATGTATCACCTGCCTGCCGGCAGGCAGGCTGGACCCTAATAATTTTACCAATTCGTTAATGCTGTAAGTTCGGCCGCTTCCGACATTGAATATTTCGTTGGTAATAATTGATTTGACTGCTTTTATCATTGCCTCCACGATATCCGTAACATAAGTAAAATCCCGCGTCTGTTTCCCGTTTCCCACAACCGTATAAGGCTTCCTGGCCAACTTTTGAGCAAGAAACGTCCCGAAAACCGCACCATAAGTTCCTGACGTCCTTGATCTTGGCCCGTAGACATTAAAAAAGCGAAGGCTGATAACCGGCAGTTTATATATTTGCCCCCAATGCAAGACATATTGTTCACCGAGATATTTGGTTAAAGCATAAGGATATTGCGGCCTAATTTCAGCTCTCTCAGAAGTAGGATAGACATTAGGAATTCCGTAGCAGGAAGAGGAAGCGGCATAGATGAACCTTTTTATCCCAGCTTTTTTGGAGGCTTCCAAAACATTTACCGTCCCGTCTACATTGGAATGATGATAATCAAGAGGCTTAACAATTGAAGGCACGATATCAGCCAGAGCCGCCAGATGGAAAACCCAGTCAATTTTCCTAAACCAATGAATCCAATTAGACGAATTAGTCCCAAGATCGACTTTCTTTATCACCAATCTCTTATTACCCTTGTGCTGTTTCAGATTGTCCAATCTGCCGGTGGAGAAATTATCCAAAACAAGCACTTGATGATTATCCGCAAGAAGCCTGTCCACTAAATGGCTACCGATAAAACCCGCTCCGCCGGTAACGATGGTTTTCATATTGTTAAATTATACTATGTTTTATTATTCTCCTCTATTATGCTAAGATCAAGCTAAAATTCATGAAAAACCCAAAATTTATCCCCGGTACCACCTATATCCCTGCTTCCGGCAAGGTTTACGGCGAAGAAGAAATAAATAATGCCATCGAAGCCGCCCGTGACGGTTGGTGGACGGAAGGCAGGTTTACCAAACAGTTTGAGAAAGATTTCTCCAAATATCTCGGGGTTAAATACGTAACACTTACCAATTCCGGCTCTTCGGCCAACCTCCTGGCGTTTGCCAGTCTTTCTTCAAAAGTTTTCGGAAGAAATAGTTTGAAAAAAGGCGACGAATTCATCACCTCACCGGTGGCTTTTCCCACCACCGTCAATCCCGGCATTTTATATGGTCTCAAACCAGTCTTTGTCGATGTCAAACTAGATACTCTCAATATCAATCCTGAAAAGATCGAAAAAGCGATCACCAAAAAAACCAAATTAATCATTTTAGCTCATACTCTGGGAAAACCCTTTGATCTGGACAAAATCGTCAAGCTGGCCAAAAAATATCATCTTTGGCTGATTGAAGATTGCTGTGACGCCCTCGGCTCAAAATATGACGGGAAATTAACCGGCACATACGGTGACCTGGCTACTTTTTCCTTTTACCCGGCGCACCAGATCACTATGGGAGAAGGCGGCGCGGTGGTGACGAATAATCCTTTAATCCATCGAAGCCTGCGGCAATTCCGCGATTGGGGTAGAGACTGTTGGTGCAATACCGGACGTGACAATACCTGCGGCAAAAGGTTTGGCTGGCAGCTTGGTCAACTGCCAAAAGGCTACGACCATAAATACACATACTCCCAAATCGGTTTTAATTTGAAACTGACGGATTTCCAGGCGGCAATCGGCTGTGCGCAACTCAAAAAGCTTCCCGGATTTATCAGGAAGAGAAAGGAAAATTACAGGAAATTAGAGGAGTTTTTTGCATGTAAATCGCAATATTTTCTCCTTATGAAGGTTACTCAACACGAAGACCCCTGCTGGTTTGGTTTTCCGTTAATCGTCCAACGCAACGCTCCTTTTACCAGGAATCAGTTAACCGAATACCTGGAAATGAACAAAATCGGTACCCGGAATGTCTTTTCCGGCAATTTACTGAAACATCCGGCCTATCTGGACATCAAATACAAAAAGGCCGGAAAAATCATCAACGCCGATATTATCATGAACAACGCTTTCTGGATCGGCGTCTACCCGGGGATTGATGATGAAATGATCAAATATATAAAAAAGACTTTCAATAATTTTCTTGCTCAAAATGCAAAAACATTACTATGCCCTTCGCTACCAGGTAGATAAGGACGAATGGCGGGCCCGCGCCAAAAGAGCCTTAATCTTCCAGCTTTGGGATAAATTTCATCCTCAAGCCGGGAAAAGGTACCGGATGCTTGATTTCGGCTGCGGCAGCGGTCTTTTCATCCACGAATTTGAAAAAAAGTATCCGGCAGCTGACGGATTCGGGATTGATATCGCTCAAGATGCAATCAACTTCTGCAAAAAGAGGGGCTTAAGCCGGGTGTATAAATTTTCCGGCCGACACATCCCCTTTCCGGCCGGTAAGTTTGATCTGGTAACG
>JALHWS010000114.1 GCA_022866885.1 Candidatus Microgenomates bacterium
GACTCCAATCCCAACTGAGGCGAAATTTAAGAGATTTGCTTGAAGTCACCCTCTTGCAACTCGTTGTTTTTCGCCATTGTAGGATGTGTGTGGCCCACGGCATAAGCGCCGTGCTGACTTGACGTCGTCCCCACCTTCCTCCCCGACAAACGTCGGGGCAGTTCCGTTTGAATATTTAACAAACGGTGAGGGTTGCGTTCGTTACCCCACTTAAGGGAACACCTCACGGTACGAACTGACGACAGCCATGCAGCAGCTTTCCCGAATTCCTTGCGGATTGCCACCTGTTTCCAGATAACTAATACAACGGGATGTCAAACCGTGGTGAGGTCTTTCGCTTCGTCTCGAATTAAACCACATGCTCCACCGGTTGTGCGGGTCCCCGCCAATTCCTTTGAGTTTTAATCTTGCGATCGTACTCCCCAGGCGGGATGCTTAACGCGTTAGCTTGCGTCATCCCGATTAGATCGGGACAACTAGCATCCATGCGTTTACGGCTAGGACTACGCAGGTCTCTAATCTGCTTCGCTCCCCTAGCTGTCGTGCCTCAGCGTCAGGTTCCGGTTGGTTTCCTGCCTTCGCTCTCGGTGTTCCTTCTGATATCAACGCATTTCACTGCTACACCAGAAGTTCCAGAAACCCCACCGGTCCTCTAGTCTACCCATCTCTCGCCCGAAATCCCGTTAAGCGGGATTATTTAAAACGAGATGCGGTAAACCGCCTACGCGACACTTTACGCCCAGTAAATTCGGATAACGCTTGCACCCTACGTATTACCGCGACTGCTGGCACGTAGTTAGTAGGTGCTTATTCTTCCCGACATGTGTCGGGACAAAAGAGGTTTACACCCCGAAAGGCTTCATCCCTCACGCGGCGTCGCGCGGTCAGGCTTTCGCCCATTGCCGACGATTCCCGGTTGCTGCCACCCGTAGGTGTATGGCCCGTGTCTCAGTGCCATTGTGGCTGGTCATGCTCTCACACCAGCTACCCGTCATAGCCTTGGTAGGCCGTTACCCCACCAACTAGCTGATAGGAATAAGGCTCCTCCCGAAGCGAGCAGTTACGCTCTTTGATCTTACGATGTTATGCAGGGTTACCCCGCCTTTCGGCGAGCTATCCTCCACTTTGGGGTAGATACCTTACTATTACTCACCCGTCTGCCATTATCCCGACTTACCGTCGGGACCATCCGACTTGCATGCCTAAGGCACGCCGCCAGCGTTCATCCTGAGCCAGGATCAAACTCTCAAAAAAGAGTTGAAACTCTCAAAAAAATTGATTTCCTACCACATTTTGGTTGTTAAGGTGCTCAAAAAGACAAAAAACCCGCCAAGAAGCGGGTTTAAATCTCCTTGGTTTATTTATTTCACAAATTAAAAAACTATTAACTGTTGGTAAATATATCAGATCAGCCGGCTGATTGTCAATGACAACTATTCCTTGAATTAATTAGCCGGCAGGGTAAATTGAAGGCTATCAGCCTGGAATAAAATATTTTCGTTTTCCAATTTACTTATGACTGCTGTTTGTTCATCGGCGGTTTCGAAACTGATGTTTGTTTCAATCCCGGCAACTCCCTCTTTCGGTTTAATCTTAAAAGTTGCCATTACTCCTGACATGACACTGTCTCCGGAAGATAAAACAGAAAAGATAAAGTTGCCGCTATTTTCATCAATTAAGCCTCCGGTTGAAGAAAAATCCTGTCCGGGAATCAGACTTGACGGAATGATTTCAATTTTTTCCCGGTCAAATTTCAGAACCACATCCGCTCCGGCAATTTCTTTTTCGGAATTTACGATCACGCTGATCAAGTCCGGGGAATTATAAACTAAAGACAATTTCGCGGATTTAACTGTAGCTTGAGTCAACTGATTAGTGACGACATTTTTATTGCTGACGGTAACTACGGAAACCAAAACAGATATAACGAAGACTGAAAGACCGAGATATAAAGGCATTTTAGCGAAAACTTTTTTCATAAGATATATTATTATCCACTGCCTCCTGATTTGTCAAGCTTAATTTCTTTTTCTAAACTTCGTGATTGCACGGCCGCTGTTTGTTTCGCTTCTTCGGCCTTCACCGGTATTTCCAAAAGGGTTTCTTCCTCTTCTTTTATCTCTTTTTTCGTATCTTCTTTTGTTTTCTCAAGGGATACTGCTTCTTCTTCGACCTGTTTGCAGGCTTCCAGTTTGGCTTTTACATAAGTAACGATTTCAGCGTCGGAAAAACCGCCTAAAATCATGAAAGGCAAAATCTCCGAAACTTCCTCTATCCCTTTTTGTTTTAACTTAGGATCTATACTGGTCAAATGATGGGAAATATTAGTCATTTTCTTTGTTTCTTCCGACAACCATTGTTGTCTGTTTTTGATGGTCTCGGAAACTGGCACCGGAGATTGTCGGTAGTGATTTAACCACATTTTTCTCACTTCTTCGTAATCCTCAAGGGAAACTTGCGTTTGTACAGTCTTACCAGCCATCGTCACCGGAACGGCTTGGACCTTGGGAGTGGCAGTTTGACGGGTGGCAACGACAGATTTACTTAAAGACTGGGGAAGAACCATAATATCTTTGACTTTCCCCAAAGAAACACCGGTTTTTTGAGAAATCCTAAACAGGTTTTGCTCGGAAGTCACGTTTGTCCGGGACAATTCATTGAGCACTGTCCTTACTTGTGACTCTGAAATGCCGACTTTGTTTGCGATGTCCTCAATTACGGTTTGTGAATAAGCGGTTTGGGCAGAAATCGTGGGGGCATAAACTCCCGGCGTTGTCACTGATGCGATGGACGACCGACCGCTGATTTTTTCGATTTCGGCGGCAACCGCTTCTATATTCCCCTCTCCTGCCATCAGCATTGCCGAAGCTGTACTATCGCCTGCAAGAGCGCGGACTTCCAGCTCTTTTTTGATTGTTTCATATTGCTCCCTTTCTGCCGCAGATGTAACGACTTCGGGAGCAGAAATCTTTTCCAGCCTATTTTCAATTTCAACCCTTTTAACCTGATCCATCTCAAGACGCGATACATCTTTCAAGGAACTAACTGAAACATCCATTTTTCTGGCAATTTCATCTGTTGAAGTATTAGAAATATTTCTGATATCTTCGATTCTTGTCACTTCGCGGATTTTCTCCTCTACTCTTTGCCGGAAAGGAAGTTCCACCGCCATCCCGGCTGTCGTCGCCGGCCCGGGAGCAGTCGGCGGTGGAGACGGCGGCGCTTGACGCAAACGGTCAAAAATGGACTTCATAGTAGCGTTCCCTGAAGCAATCATCGAACAGCAGTAATCACGGAAAATCCGAAGGAGAAACCACGGAAAAATAATTGCCGCCCAAAGCATAATCAGGGAAATGACATACTCGGCAAAAGTGTCTATATAATTGGCGGAATTGCCATAGGCCAAAGTCTGCGCCGGACCGCCGTACAGAATATTGATGGCGGTTTTATATACAAATCCTTCCGGCTTATTCACCCGGGAAAAGTCAAAAGGATAAGGGATCCCGGCCACCCAAATCCGCGTCAGCGACGCCAATAAAAGAGTCATCAAGGGCCCATAAAAAAGCCACTGGAAAAAAACGCCAATCCAGATCCAGCCGATATTTCTGATGAAAACAAAAGGCATGAGAAGACCTAAAAATGGAGCAACTATGAGGAGAAACCATAAAATGATTGTCCTTAAAATAATAATGATCGACATGACATAATAACTCAAAGAAGTCAACCTGATAATCAATATCGACATGTTTGCCATTTCATTATTCAAGGAATTCATATCCCGGAAACCGATAAAACTGAGATAGTTTTCTTCCGAATTGCCAGTCCCGGCAAAAATGACATTGAATAGGTCTTTGCCGCCGATATTTTCTATGAAAAATTTCATGAGAATATCGCTTATTTGGATCATCCCCAGGATAAAAACATAGGAAAAAGTCACATAAAACAAAACCGCCGCGATTCTCATAAACACCGACGGCAGGTTGAGACCGTTGAGGGGCGACGCTATTCCTGAAAAAATCGGGCCGAAAGAACTTTGTCTGCGGGATAATATCAAACCTAAACCGAAAGCGACAATCACTACGACAACAAAGATATAAACAATATTTCTGGAAAAACCCCAAAGTTCAGCCAAAATAGGTACATAATGAACCGGCTGATGGGAAAACACCCACCAGAGAAGCTGACGGGCCCGGTCGGCGCTTTTTCCCAGTTCCGTAATCACCGGATCATATTGCCAATTAGGTCTGGTATCAATCACCGGCACGCCGCCTGTTGGCGTTATAGAAGCAGCCGGTATCGGTGTTGAAGTCTGAGCATAAACGCATGAAGTTCCAATATTTATGGTGAGAAATACCAGTATTAAAAAGAGGCTGACAATTTTTCTGATGGAAAATAAACGGATAAAAATATCCTTCCGGGCAGACGGACGATGCATATATTTCTAGCTTAACGGATTTTCTCCCGAAGGTCAATAATAACACTTGTCATTGCGAGCGTAGCGAAGCAATCTCGTCGGGATTGCCACGTCCCGATTAAATCGGGACTCGCAATGACATATGTTTCGGAAGGAATAATTACAGATTTTCCAAAATTTTATATAGAACTATTCCGCAGCAGACCATGACATTAAGCGATTTATTGATCCCGTACATCGGCAATTCTACGATTGCATCGGCAGCTTTTAATACTTCCTCCGAAACACCGTAAGTCTCATTGCCGACTACTAAGCCCAAGGGAAATTCCGGTTTAAACTGCGATAAGGGAATACTTTTGGGAGACTGTTCAATGGCAACTATTTGAATTTTGTCATTTGAATTTGATTTGTAATTTGAATTTTGAATTTTTATAATTGCCTCAATGGCTGTCTTTTCATATTGCCATTTTACCCACCTCCAAGTATTGATTGAGGCCTTTTTTATCTTCGGATTTGGCGGCGTCTCCGTCTGACCGCAAAGGAAAACCTTTTTTGCCGCCACCGCGTCGGCGAGACGAAAAATCGCTCCGACGTTATAGGTATCCAAAACGTTGTCCAAAATGATGTAGATCGGATTTTTTTTGAGATTTTTAATTGCCTCTTCATCCGGTTCCTGTGTTCGAAGTTGCTGAGCGTTGAGTCTGAGCATATTAGATTGTCATTGCGATCCCGAGTTTATCGAGGGAGAAGCAATCCCATCCGACCTGCCTGCCGGCAAGGCAGGGATTGCCGCGTCCCGCTAATAACAGGGACTCGCAATGACACAGAATTATGTATGTTGTCATGTTTTTGATCTTGAGAGTTTTAAATGCTTCGTAATTCTCCAGGAAATTTCTCCTATGAGCAAACCGATCAATATCCCTCCCAAAACGTCACTTGGGTAGTGTTTGCCCAGGTAAATCCTTGAAAAAGCGACCAGTGTCGCCAAAAGATAAAATAAAAACCGCCACCTTATTTTCTTTTTGGATAAAATATAAGCGGCGGCAAAAGCAACCGTCGTATGACCGGAAGGAAAAGCAGGTGAAGTTGTTCTGTCAAAAATGACTATCGTATCCAAAATGTTAAATTCCGGCCTGAGCCGGCCGAATAATAATTTCAAACCGATTTCCACAAATACAAAGGATATAACACAGGCCAAAAGCAGGGCAAAAAAGCCCTCCCTGTCTTTGTACTTTTCGACGTGGAAAATGACGACGGCGATAACTAACCAAATAATCCCCCATTGCCCAATCTGCGAGAAGAAGGAAAAGACAGTATCGAGAAAGACGTTATGGGGCAGATGGTTGATAAAAAGAAATAATGTTTTATCCGCATTTTGGAGAAATTCAAGCATATATATACATTATATATAATTAGCCGCCGGTTGGCGTAGGACTTTTTGGAGTTGGAGAAGAGGTGCTTTTCGGCGTCGCTTTTGCAGTCGGTGACAGCGCGGCTGAGGGAGAAGCTGATTTAGGAGTGGCTGTGGGTAATTTCCTCACCTTAGGTGTTGCCGAAGGAGTCGAGGTCGGAGTGGTTTCTCCCGGAGTCGGCGTGTAAAAAATGACTTCCACCGCCGGCTCGGCTGGGACGGGTGAAATCATGTTTTTACTCCTTGCGAAAAAGAAATACGCACCTCCCGCCATTATCAAAATAATAACGAAAATGAAAATCGTCCCGAAACGGTTCTGCGGTTCCCGATGAAGATATGTCCCGTCCATATTAACTCTTATTATATACCAACAAGGAAAATCAAGAAACCGACATTTATTTCTTTCGGCAAAAACTTAAAGGATAATCCCTTCCGGCCAACTCTGGATTAACGAATTGAGGGGTATTCAACCGAACATTCAGGCGGCATGCTTCTTCCATACTTATATCCAAAGAGAGCAGGAATTGTCTTTCTGCTTTTATTCTCGCCTCTTCGAAAGAGAGAGTAAGGATAGAAATCAGAAACTGGTTAAAAGGTTTAAGATAAAGGATTTGGTATTGGTCATTATCCGCAATCAATACATCACCATTTTTATTGATGGTTTTTCCTGTTTTGAAAAAATCATTAACCGGCACTTGGGAAATCATTATCGTCGGAACTAGTAATATTGTTGGTGAAATCTGAAAAGAAACAGTCGGCTGAGAGGTAAAAGTCGGTAGGAGAGTAATACTTGGCGAAACTCCCGGGCTGGTTTTTTGGAGATTGCGTGTAAAAATAGACAGTAAAACCAATCCCATCAGGAAAATTATCAAGATCACGATAAAAATCAGATTTTTTTTCCTCATATAACCTTTATTGTATATTGCAATATGCTGACCCGGCTGCCGCCCAGGCCTTCCAATTTGTTCCATTGTTTGAAAGCTGGACTGCGTATTTGATATTATAATCCGGATCTTTCAAAAGCTCTTCGCATTTATCCCTTTCCGCGATGTTCCCAAACGAGCATGATGGCGGTTGCCAGGTATAAGTCGGCAAGGATAACGGACAATGGGCTAAAATATTTATCTGGAAAAGGCCGATGCTGTAATCGACATATTTTCCCGTCAGACAACCTTTATTGGCTGATATGGGATTACTGCCGCTTTCCCGCTGGCAGATTTTAGAAGCTTTGGTCGCGCTTACTACATCCGAAAAATAGATGTAATTGCCCTTGTCATCTTTCTTCATTAAATTCTCTACCGAGCAATAGCCGCTGCCCACCGGACAATTATCGTCGCTACTTCCGCCGCTTCCTCCTGGTGTTATTGCAGATGTAATCGCCGGTGTTTCCAGGACATTACCCAAGCCGTTGCATAACTGCGACGTTACTTCTTCACAGACGCCTTTAACAAATGCATTTCCCATATTGACATCATTCATCATACCTATTGTCGCAGTTGACTCCAGCTTTTCTTTAGAACGGACATGTCCGAATCCGATAAGAGTCATTATCTGGTTGAAAAGATTGCTGAAAAAACTTTCGAGGTTTCTTGCGGAATAATCGTTGCTGTTTTCTGAAACTGCAGCCAGAGTATTATAGTCCTGTACCACTCCGACTACGGTATTGGTATCTTGAGAAACACCTGCATCCTGCACTCCCAAGACAGAAACATTCTGATTGAAATTGCTACTGACTACATTGTCGGATCCGTTGCATAAGGCAACAGGCAATTGACCGCAGGCTAAGTTTCTGACATTTTTATCCGTGTTACTGGCTTTGTTGAAACTATCCACTAGTTGACTGATATATTGCCGCAATCCGTCTGCGGCTCCCGGACTAATTGCCGGCGTCACAGTTGCCGATCCAGGAGTTGTCACCGGCTCACCGGAATATATATTATCCGGATCGTACCAGGTGACACTACCACTACTGCCAAAAACCGGAATTTTGATCGCTCCTTCCGTCCAAAACAATGGAGTAATGGCTGTGACTCTATCTAAATCATTCTTGTTTCCTCTTTCCAAATCATTAAGATAATCTTTATATTTTAAATTGACATAATTCTCCCTATCTGCTAATTCTCCATCCGGCCAGAAACCGTATTCCGTCAAAATAATCGGTTTTTCCGGCGGAGATCCCGGTGGTCCCAAAAGCTCCCATTCCCAAATCCAGCTTTTGATGGAAGAAGGTTGCGAAGCGGAATTAATCTCATAAGTATTAAAAACTAAGACATCCAGATCATTCACCAGACTTTTTGGTCCTTCTTTCCAAAATTTTTCTGCGGGATAATTTTTTGGCAATAAATTGGATGGCATGGAAGTATTAAGAGCTGCGTTGCCGACTTTGAAAGCCGGTGCTTTCAATCTTATCTGATCGATAAAATAACGCAAAGATTCTGTATATTCCTGTGGATTGGCATTATCATTACCCCATTCATTTTCCCCGTTATTGACTTCATTGCCGAAAACCAGATAGACGCTTTCCGGAAAAGCGGAAAGTCGTGATTGGACTGAAATTAGCGTCGGAACCAACTGATCGACATTATTTTTCAGTATCTTGTGACCGTCGTTGAAAACCCGTAAGATCGGCCAGAATTTGTTGTTTTTGCATCCGTCCAAAAAACCGGCCAGCTCATCACTTCCGATACCGACCGGAAGCAAAACGGTCACCGGCACCCAATCGGTGATCCCGGCCTGGCTATACCTTTGTCTCAAAGCGATCAGGAGTCCCGGATCACGATCATTTGACAAATGGACTCCCCACTTGTGTAAAGCGGAAACCGGAGTGGCCCAGAGAAGAAAAAAAAGTAAAAAAATAATTACATGAGGCAGACGAGATCGCATAAGAATAGTATATATAGAATAAATTCAAAGTTCAAAGCTCAAAGCTCAAATGTCAAATCAAATTCAAACTTCATTGGATTTTTATTTTATATCCTCTTTTTTCCAGGCGGCGAAGACGCATTTCGGGTAGTTGCTGCAGCCGTAAAATTGTTTACCGCGTCTGGTTTTCCTGATGATAATTTCACCCCCGCACTGCGGACATTTTATATTGGCTTTTTCCACGATATTTTTAGTGAACTTGCATTTGGGGAAATTAGTACAGGCCAGAAATTTACCGTATTTTGAAAGCCTGATAGCCAAAGGACTTCCGCACTGCGGACATTTCTCATCCGTCGTCCCCAGATCCAACTTCACCCGGCCGGCGGTCTTAAAGGTATTTTCCAGTTTGCCGATAAAAGGCTGGTAAAATTCGTTCATCAGCGTTTTCCAGGTTAACTCTCCATTGGCCACCTCATCCAACTCATCTTCCATTTTAGCGGTAAAAGTGATCTCAAAAATATCCGGAAAATATTTCACCAGAAAATCAACTACCGCCATGCCCAAGTCAGTGGCATGAAATTTTTTCTCAATTTTCTCGACATACTTGCGGTCTTGGATGGTGGTGATAATCGGAGCGTAAGTTGACGGCCGGCCAATTCCCTTTTCCTCGAGGATTTTAATAAGAGAAGCTTCTGTATATCGAGGTGGGGGCTCGGTAAATTTCTGCTGCGGCAATATCTGATTCAGTTGCAGCTTTTCGTCAATAGATAACTGCGGTAAGGTTTTATCTTTTTCTTTATCTTCTTGATTATTATTTTCTGTTTTCTGTTTTTCCCCGTACAGTCTCATCCACCCGTCAAACTTCATTATTTCTCCCGAGGCTTTCAATATATATATTATTTCCGATCCGGTCGAACCAGTGACAACATTTCTTTTGGCTTCGATGGTAACGTTTGTCTGATCGAAAACCGCTTCATTCATCTGGCAGGCGATAAACCTTTTCCAGATAAGCGAGTACAGGAGTTCACCGTCACGGCCTAAATTTTCATTATATATTTGGAGATTGTTGTCTTTTATGTTGGCTTCTGACAGTTTTTTAAGGTCATAATTTCCTAAAATCTTTACCTCTGTCGGCCTGATCGCTTCATGGGCTTCCTGGGCGACTTTGGATTTTGTCTTGTAAAATTTTGCTCCGTCAGGCAGATAATTTTGTCCGAAAACTTGACTGATAAAATCTCTCACTTTACTGACAGCTTCAACTGCCAAGTTGGTCGAATCGGTACGATGATAAGTAATCAAGCCTTCCTCATAAAGTCTTTGGGCCGCCTGCATCGTCCTTTTTGCGCTCCAACCCAGACGGTTAGACGCAGTCTGCTGCAGGGTCGAGGTGGTAAAAGGAGCAGATGGATATCGCCTACCTTCTTTGGTTTCGATATTGGCAACTTTATATGAAGCGGTTTTCAAATCAGCAACAATTTTGTCTGCCTGCTCTTTGTTTTTTATCTCTGCTTTTTCTCCGCCAACCTCAAAAAGTCTTGCAAAAAAACTTTCGCTACTCTTGTCATTGCGAGTCCCGACGTCAGGTCGGGACGCGGCAATCTCTGCCTTACCAGCAGACAGCTCTAACGGGATTGCTTCGTCGTTCCTCCTCGCAATGACAGGTTCAACTTCCACGTCTATAATCCAAAATTCTTCCGGTTTGAAAGCCCTGATCTCCCTTTCCCGCTCGACAATCAAACGGACAGCCACAGTCTGCACCCGGCCGGCCGAAAGCCAGCGCATGCCGAGTTTATTCCAAAGAAGCGGCGAGAGTTTGTAACCGACAAACCGGTCCAGCACTCGTCTGGCCTGTTGGGCGTTGACTAAATTCATGTCTACCTCACGGGGATTTTTAATGGCATCCTCTATGGCTGACTGGGTAATCTCATGGAAAACAATCCGTTGAAAAGTTGTCGGTTGTTTTTGTTTTTTATTACCTAATACCTCGCTGACGTGATAAGCGATCGCTTCTCCTTCCCGATCCGGGTCAGTGGCCAGAATAATTTTTTCGGCGGTTTTAGCCGCATCCTTTAATTCTTTTATTTTCGTCTTTTTCCCCGATATAACCTCATATTCCGGTATAAAATCATAATTATTTATTTTTTCTTCCTTGTTCTTGGTCTTTGGTTCTAAGTTCTTAGTGATAATTTCTATTCCCAATTCCTTCTTCGGCAGGTCCCGGATGTGCCCCATGGTCGCTTCAATCCGGTAGTCTTTCCCTAAGAACCGGGTAAGCGTCCTCGCTTTAGTAGGTGATTCGACGATGATTAAATTTGACATATTTTGATAACAAACTATTTTACATCTCTTGTCAAGACGTTAAACCGTAAATTCCGTTCCCATAAAGGCTGATCAGTTTTTTCATTTCCATCACCGTCAGTATCCCGCCCAGCTTACCCGAAGGAATTTTGCTCTTAATAACAATCTCGTCAAAGTGGAGATTTTCTTTCATCAGTAAGTCAATAATTACTTTCTCTTCGCGGGTATATTTCTTTTCTCTCATTGTTTCATTGTTAAATTGTTTCATTGTTAAATTTTTAATTCCTAATTCTTCCAATACATCTTGGGCTTCTGTCACTAATTTGGCTCCGTTTTTCAAAAGCATATTGCCCGCCCTTGACATCTCCGAGGTAATCGGCCCCGGCACGGCAAAAACTTCCCGGCCTTGCTCGGCAGCATTCCTTGCGGTGATCAAAGCGCCGCTGTCTTTCGCTCCTTCGGTGACAACTACGCCGAGTGACAATCCGCTGATAATCCGGTTTCTGGCCGGAAACAATCCTTTTTCGGCATATCTACCCGGCGGATATTCGGAAATCACCAAACCATATTTTTTGACGATTTTCCAATAAAGCGTCGTGTTACTGGCCGGATGGATGATGTCTACCCCACAACCCAAAACAGCAATCGTTTTCCCTCC
>JALHWS010000115.1 GCA_022866885.1 Candidatus Microgenomates bacterium
AGCTAAGGAAAACGAGGAATGGGTGGTCAAAGCCACCATTGCTCTGCGGCCGAAAGTGACCCTGAAAAGTTACAAGGAAAAAATCAAGGAAGCCAAAAAACCAAAAGCTAAAATCTGGACCCCCGGTGAACCAAAAGAAAATGAAAGTACGGAAACTAAAAAGCCTGACCTGGACCTCATCATTAACACATTATTGACAGAAGCGGAAGTGGAGATCTCTGATCTTATGATCTCGGAAGAAGCCAACCGACTTTTGGCTGACCTTCTCGACCAAGTACGAAAACTGGGTATGACTGTGGAGCAGTATTTACTCGCCAAAGGCAAGACCACCGAACAACTCCGGGCGGAATATGCCATACAGGCTTCGAAAAATTTGAGCGTCGAATTTATTTTAGCCGAAATCGCTGATTTGGAAAAAATTACCGTCGGCAATGAAGATATTGAAAAATTACTGGAAAAAGTGGAAAAACCTGAAGAAAAGGAAAAACTTCGCAAAGACAGCTATTATTTGGCCCACCTGATCCGCCAGCAAAAGACGCTTGACTTCCTCTACAACCTATAGTATAATTCCCTTTGATTATTCAGGCACTTTGTGTTATAGAAAAAAAAGATTCTATGGCAAAAACTAAAATTAATCCCTGGGGCGATTTGAGCGTAGAAAAGGATAAAAAAGGATCTTCTGACACTATTGGTTGGGGTCAGCAATTAAAAGGATTGGTTAATCCAAACGGCTTCCTCGACCAAATGTTCGGCGGCAAGGGAAGTGAAGGTTATCCTTCCCAAAAAGAACAAAAAAAACCTCCCCAAAGAATGGAAACCCTGGTTTTTTCCAGAAAATCCTATGAATCACACACACAGGAACAACAACTCCAATGTGAAATCAAAGGCTTACTCAAACAACTGAAAGACCAGATCACCGTCTTGGAGAAATCGGAAAAATCCCTCACTTCGGAAATCACCAAAATAAAAGTCGAACAATTACCCAATAAAACCGGCATCTATTACCTGCGCTTTTTCGAATGGCTGATCACGATTGTCCGGCAACTGCGCGTCAAGGTAGAAGAAGGCATAGCATGGCTCGAAACCTTTACCCGCCGGAAGAAAAAGATGGGCTATTGGAAGATGTACAAGAAACACGGTACCACTTTCGGCCTTTCACACGAGCGAACCTTAGCCACTCAAACCGGTTAATTTCTCCATTTCCATTTCGATTTTCAAAGCCCGCTGTTTGTTTTTACCGAAGATGACGTAACCGAAACTGTTTTGGGCAAGAAGCGATGTTCCGGTAATTACTAATCCTTCCTGCTTTTTTTTGTCAAATAAAACCGGGTTTAAGAGAGAAAATAATTGGGCGCTGTCAAAACGCCTCTTAGTATTTATTTTATAAATGTTATTTGACAGGGTATAGGTTTCGTACATGAAATCCTTGCCAAACAAAGCCTGGGCAAGGTAATAGACATGCGTCCCGCCGGTCCGTCTGGTGTTGGATTCGGCCACATACAGATTGCCGTTTTTAGCGGCGATAAAATCAACGTCAAAGTAGCCGCGATAACCTTCGCGGGCCAATTTTTCACCGACAAAAAAACCGGTATCGACTATCTGGGCTGAAACATGGTCTGACAAAACGTCGTTGTGGATTTCGATACCCTTGAAAACCCCTTCCCTTGTCAGACGACAGGCGCAGTAATAGAGAAATTCGACTTTACCGTTTTTATGGATCTTGAACTCAACATTCGGGTAACCGCCGCCGATTGAAAACTTCGGTTCAATGTATTTCTCAAGTACTATGGGAAACAAAACCCAATATTTCTCCTCATTCAGCTTCTTTAAAATTGTTTTTTCGCAATCCGAACAGTTCCGGGATAAATCACCCGGCCGGAAAATTAAAAGACCGGCGCCAGAATGACCTTTGTTGGTTTTGATAACCACTCCGCCGTTTGTAGTGTACATTTTCGCCGCAATCTTGGCTGTATTTTCAGTCCCGAAAGAAATCAAACCCTCGGCCATTTTGAAATCCGGCTCGTCGGCTTCCGACTGTTGGGAAAGCTGTCTGATACCGGATTTACTGCCGTAGAAATCAACCGTCCAGGAATCAGCTTCATCAGGAGATTCTGAAAAATAAATATTCGGGTATTTGGCCTTCAGGAATGCGCCTAAAGTCAGAAACTGCCGGGAAATGCAATAACTGACCAGGTTGACTTTGGCGCAACCTTTAATAAAGTGATCTATGTCCTCCAAGACCTCCTTATCGTAAAGAATGTCCTTACTGATTTCTCCGGTATGGATTTTGGTAGCGGTTATTTTGAAGTTCGGATTTTGGAAAAAGTTTTTGACATACTTCAGGTAATCATTTGACGGGTATGACGGTAGGATCATTAGGCAATTATTCTTGCCGGCGAAACTGAACAGATCATGTTCGGAAAGCCGCAGGTTTTCCTGGATTTCCATTTCCCGCTTATAAGAAGAAGACATGGCCGAAATGAACGGCCAGACGTCCTCGGACATGTTGGAGACGTAAATAGTGGCGCTTGGTTTCATGTGCAATAAAACGAATTTTTACAGTATAACATAAAATAAAAATTATTTTTGCTTGTAAAATCGCCGGAAATCATTATAATATGAGGAAGGTTTACCCGAACAAATTTTTAAGAGACCACTTAGCACAGTTGGTTTACCCGAATAAATTTTTGATTGTTAACAAAAATTTGATCGGGTGAAGAGCGTTTATGTACTATGTATATGTCTTAAGGAGCATAAAAGACGGGAAGTTGTTTAATGGTTATTCGAGTAATTTAAGACAGCGATTGAAAGAACACAACAAGGGATTAATAGGAGTAACAAAGTACCGAAGACCCTTTGAATTGATCTATTACGAAGCGTATAGAAACCAACAAGATGCAACGTTAAGAGAAAAGTATTTTAAGACACAGTGGGGAAGAAATTATCTTAAAAAGGTATTAAAGAATTATTGGAAACATATGACCACTTAGCTCAGTTGGCTAGAGCGTCACGTTGACATCGTGAAGGTCGGTGGTTCAAATCCACCAGTGGTCACTATTTAGGTGTATAGCTCAGCTGGTTTACCCGAACAAATTTTTAATTAATAACAAAAATTTGAACGGGTAAAGAGCGTTTCGCTGACATCGAAAAGGTCAAAGGTTCAAGTCCATCTGGGCTCACAAAGGCGAATGCAGGCGGGTCGAAAAGGTCAAAGGTTTCCCGCTTAAGCGGGATCCACGATACTGTAATCCCGATTTCATCGGGAACAGAATCGGGACAAATCCTTTAGCGGTCACCAAAAAGGGAATCGAAGATTCACAGAGAACCTAAAATCTTCATGAAAAACTGCTTAAAAATAATATTGATACTTTCCCTCCTACTTTTAGTCATTGCTTCGCTTCTAATTGCTGGCAAAAAGATTTTAGATAATTATCAATCCAATATACCAATAAATAAATCTAAAAGTGTTTTAGTATATGAAAATAGTGGAGGGTTTGCCGGCGTTTGTGATTATCTGCAAATTATGAGAAATGGGCAATATTCCTACGAAGATACTTGCCGGATAAACGCAGATAGGTATCGTGAAGGACAATTAGACACTGACGAGATCACGGAGCTAAATCGACTGATAAAAGAGTTTGGTTATTTCGAAGATAAATGGAATGATAAAATGGCTGATGGTTTTGGTGGATCTCTTAAATTTTATGGTTCAAATCTGAGAAACTCTAACGGAAATAAGGAACAGATAAGAAACTTTGCTAACAATATAATCAATAAAATTAAACAAGCTGGAGTTTTTACCAAAGACCAAACAGTTTGTGCAGGATTAATAATTTCTATACCGGATAATTGGAATATTGAGAAAGTTAAAAACCCTCAGCCAGAACTCTCAGAGGGAATAACTTACGAAGCAAGCATAAATAAACAATCTTTTAAGTTATTAAACACAAATGACCAAACACAATTTGATATTAATTGCTTCCAGATCACAATAAAAGAAAAACTATCCTTAGAAGAAGCCGTAGAAACCTTGAAACCAACAAAAGAACTTGCCGATTTTAAAAATGCTAAATTTGATATTTTTACTTTGAACCAAAGACAGTGCGCTCGTTTTGAACAATGGACTTTACCAGCAGTGGAGTGCAACCCACCCGGAAGTAAATGTGGGCCAGCCCCAGCAGGAATAAAAAACAAAGAAATTTTCATTTGTCCTAATGCCGGCGACAAATCCACAGGATCTTTTATTTATGAATTTGTTAAATATTATCAGGGTGAAAATAACGACGATAGTTTATTAAATAAGGTCTTCAGTGCCATAACTTTTTAATATATATTTGTTTTAGAAAAGCATAATATTATGAAAAATATTATTAAACTAGTTTGTGTTTGTCTATTGTTTTTATTATTAAGTTTTTGGGGTTATTCCCAAAGTTTAGCCGTTTCCAGTCAAACTGCAAGAGAAGAAGAAACCGCTACGCAAAGTTGCCCGCAATTCATGCCGCCACACCCCGATGTTTGCAAAGACGGAGAATGGATAAATGGAGGAATTGATGAGAAAGGTTGTCCCAAACCACCAATTTGTTCTAAAAAATCATCAGAAACTCAATCGTGTCAAGCTGGATGTGTTTGTGAAAATGGAACGATGATTTGTGCCAGTTCAGACGGTCAACCAATTAAGACTGATATTGTTATTCAAGATACATCCACCTGTCCAGCTAATTGTGACTGTTCAGGCGATATGATGATTTGTTCCTCCCAAACAAATATTGACAAAAGCGAAATTACCCCATTAACCAGTCCGTCATTCCAAGCTCCAGTTGGAACCATGCCTTCATTGGTATCAAAGACTCCTATCACTATTGAAAAAAATAGTGATGGGCTAAAAATAAATATTGGATCAACCCAAATTCGTTCACAAGAAGCAGTGAGTATAATTAATTCCCATTTAGTCATTACGGCCTCATCAGGCCAAATTCCAATTAAAGCAATCAAAGAAGAAAACATGAAATCACTTCTTAAGGCTGATAGGATTAATAATATCAGCTTAGCGCAGGTAAATACCATGCCTAATTATCTTGTAGATGCCTCAAGGCAAGTTAAAATTTTATTTTTCTTTCCCAATTCAATGGAAATTCGAGCTACTGTCGATGCAGTTTCTGGTTTGATTACAGAAATTAAGAAACCTTGGTGGGAATTTTTGACGAGATAAATTTAACAATCAGTACTCACGCATAACGAGCATACACTTTAACAATTTTCTTTGAAATGAGTTCGAATTTTTTCAAAAATGTTCACCTTATATTATCGATCGCTTGACCGAATCATTGTCGGTAAGATATAATCATTAATAATCTTAATCTCAACGTTTGGATAGAGATTCACCAACTCTAAAGTTGAGCGTATCTACTTACGAAGTATAGGCAATTGAGGTAACCGTTTCAAATTACGATGGAACCGCCCGATGTTACATCGGACTCGTAAGGAAGAACGGTTTTATTTTTTATAAGGAGTATATATGTCAAAAATATTGGATGAAAAGTTAAAAAAGAAATCTTCGGAGGAACTCCATTTGTGGGCACTTCGCCATACGGCTGAACATGTCCTTCATACAGCCCTACAAAATATTTACCCTTCGATGAAAAAAGCTATGGGACCGGCCACGGATGAAGGATATTACCACGATTTTGATTTGGACGTAAAAGTAAGTGACAGTGATTTTCCTAAAATTGAAAAGGAAATGAAAAGGATTATAGATTTAAATCTGCCAATGATACAGGAATTCGTTGGTGAAAAAGAGGCCAGAAAAATATTCAAAAATAATCCTTACAAATTAGAATGGGTTGATCAGATCAAAAGCCGCAGGGAAAAATTTTCTCTTTATAAAATAGGGGATATTGATTGTGATCTTTGCAGTGGTCCGCATGTCAAATCAACTGGAGAAGTCAAAGCATTTAAACTTTTAAAAGTTGCCGGTGCCTATTGGCATGGAGATGAAAAAAACAAGATGCTAACTAGAATCTATGGAACTTGTTTTCCAACTAAAGAGGAATTAGATATATATCTTTGGCAGCAGGAAGAAGCCAAAAAAAGAGATCATCGGGTACTGGGAAAGAAACTTGACCTTTTTGTTATCGATGAGAATATCGGCAAAGGTCTTCCGCTTTTAACTCCTAAAGGAGCAATCATCAGAAAACAAATTCTTGACTATGAATATCAATTGGAACACCAAAACGGCTTTTTGCATGTAGTTACACCGCATATAGCCAGAAGCGAATTATATAAAAAAACCGGTCACTGGCAGCATTATAAAGAAGTCATGTATGAGTCGTTCGGAATAGACGGAGATGAATATGTATTAAAACCGATGAATTGCCCTCATCATTATATGATATATAAGAGTAAACCCAGAAGCTACCGGGATCTCCCCATCAGGCTGACTGAACCGGGTACCTGTTATCGTTTTGAGAAAACAGGCGAATTGTCAGGCTTAATCCGGGTACGGGCCTTAACAATTGACGATTCACATATTCTTATGAGAGAAGACCAGATAGAAGACGAATTCAAAACGTGTATAAAAATGGTCAGTGAGATGTTCAGGGTATTGGGTTTGAAAAACTATTATGTCAGACTTTCTCTGCCTGATCCTTCGGATGCCGTTAAATATATCGCGGATGCCGATGTATGGAAGGCAGCAAAAGATAAGCTGGAAAAAATCGTCAAAGACAATCATTTACCGTATAAAATAGCCAAAGGAGAAGCGTCATTTTACGGCCCGAAATTGGATTATATGGTTAAAGATTCCATCGGACGGGAATGGCAAATGAGTACTTTGCAGCTCGATCTTTTTATGGGAAAAAGATTGAATCTAACCTATATAGACAGTAACGGTGAAGAAAAACACCCGGTAATACTCCATAGGGGTCTGACAGGATCTATTGAGAGAACTTTGGCCATACTTATCGAACATTACGCGGGAAAATTTCCTTTATGGTTATCTCCTGTCCAGATTAGTCTTATTCCGATTGCGGACAGACATCTCGACCAGGCAAATAAAATTTATAAGCTCCTTTTTGATGAAAATATCCGGGTGGAAATTGACCAGCGGAGCGAATCAATGCAGGCGAAAATCCGCGACGCGACTTTACAAAAAGTCCCATATATGGGTATAATAGGGGACAACGAAGTTCAAAAATCAAATATCAAAGATCAAAAACAAGAAGAATTGTATATTTCAATAAGAAATTTGGGTGGACAAAATTTAGGGCAAATGACAGTTGCCCGTCTTTTAGAACTGTTAAAAACTGAGATTGAGAAGAAACTTTAAATATTACCGGTTGAATTACCAGATCACAGCTTTGACGATGCGTCTATTGGATGAAACGGGTAAACAGATCGGGGTAGTGGAAAAAAACGAAGCTTTGAGAATGGCGCAGGCGCAGCAGAAGGATCTGGTAGAAATCGCTTCACAAGCCAAACCGCCTGTGGTGAAGCTGATTGATTTCAAGAAGTTCAAGTATCTGGAAGCGAAAAAGGAGAGAGAAAGTAAAAAAAGCGTCAAGCATGTGGATATCAAAGAAATCCGTCTTTCGCCTTTTATCGGAGCGCATGATTTCGACACCCGGATACAGAAGGCGGAAGAATTTCTTAAGGCCGGAAACCAGCTCAAAATTACGGTCGTCTTTAAGGGGCGGGAAATTACCCATAAGGAATTCGGGACCGGCGTCATGACGAAAGCGGTAGACAGATTGAAAAATATCTCTAAAGCTATAAAACCGCCGCATTTCGAAGGCCGATTTCTGGTAACGATACTAACGGCAGTTAAAAAACAAGCATAAATAATATGCCGAAACAAAAAACAAGAAAAACGGTTGCCAAAAGATTTAAGCTCACCAAAGGCGGAAAAATCATGCGCTTGCATCAGGGCGGCCGTCATCTTAGAGTTAAGAAATCCAAAAAAAGATGCCGTTTATATAAGGAACCGACAAGGCTCAATACCCAGCAAACCAGAAAGATAAAGCCATTCATATGAGAATCAAAAGAGGTGTCGTCAGTCACAGGAAACACAAAAAACTGCTTTCGACCGTTAAGGGTTATCGGATGACCAAAAGACGGTTGGTAAAGGTCGCCAAAGAAGCCCAGCTTCATGCCGGGCAGTATGCTTTCGCCGGCCGACACATCAGAAAGTCTGATTTTCGGAAACTTTGGATAACCAGAATCTCAGAGGCAGTCAAAAAATACGGAATTTCTTATAGTAAATTCATCGCCAATTTGAAAAAGGCCAATATCGCTTTGGATCGGAAAGTCCTCTCCAATCTTTTAAACACCGATCCGGAAACTTTCAAAACCATCGTTGACAAGGTGAAGAATATTTGATAAGCTTCACACGCTGATATGTCGAAATTAAGACAAACCAATAATTTTTATTATTTTTACTTTACCGCCGGTAGCGGGATTGGTTTGTTTTGTAAACTTTAAACCGTAATTAAAAATTTAGACAACCAACCCCGCACAGGCGGGGTTTTTTTATGATCATTTTCTTAAAGCCCAATTTACCGATAAAGCAGGAAAATGAATTCCGGCGGTTTCTAGCCGACAAAAAAGTCGATGTCGTCCCTGTTGTCCGGCGAAATCAAACCCTTTTAGTGGTCACCGGAAGATTTAGTGAGTCGACAAAACTGGAGGTCAAACAACATCCGGCGGTGGCTTCTGTTTTGGAAACCGACCGTTCATACAAACTGGCCGCAAAATCTTTCAATAAAGAAAGCTCCAAAATAAAATTGAACGGTCATCTCGAAATCGGCGGCAAAGAAATCATTCTCATGGCCGGTCCTTGCTCTGTGGAATCGAAAGCGCAGATCGCCGAAAGCGCCAAAGAAATAAAATCAGCCGGCTGCCAGATACTTCGGGGCGGAGCTTTCAAACCGCGAACCGGTCCGTATGATTTTCAGGGCTTGGGAAAAATTGGTTTGCACTTTCTTAAGGAAGCGGCCAAAACTCATTCGCTTAAGGTTATTACCGAGATCGTAGACGTCAGGGATATCGAACTGATTGAGAAATATACTGACATTTTTCAGGTGGGAACAAGAAACATGCAAAATTATGCTCTCCTTCGGGAACTGGGAAAGAAGAGAAAACCGGTCCTACTCAAAAGAGGCATGTGGGCCACTTACAAAGAATTTTTGCTGGCGGCGGAATACATCCTTCTCGGCGGAAATGAAAATGTCATCTTGTGCGAAAGGGGAATCAGGACATTTGTCCCGGAAACCAGGTTTACTTTAGATCTTTCTGCCGTTGCTTATCTGAAACACGAAACGCATTTGCCGGTGATAGTTGATCCAAGTCATGGGACCGGCCGGGCTAACCTTGTCCGGGCGATGAGCCGGGAGGCAATCGCGGCCGGTGCGGACGGACTTTTGATCGAAGCCCATCTAGATCCGCGTAAGTCATTCTCCGATGCTGATCAGGCTATCTCTATGCAGGAATTGAATAAACTTGTTAAAGAAGTTAAAAAAGTTGCTCGTGCTGTCGATAGAATTTAGATGCTGAAATAAATTCAGCATGACAATAATTAATATGAAAGAAAATGATGACTATCATTATAAGGTCGCTTACCTAGGGTTACCGGGCTCAAACAGTTATATGGCAGCCAATAAATATTTTAAAAAGAATAAAAATATGAAATTAATCTCTTGTCAATCTATTGCGGAAGTTTTTAAAAAAGTCACTGACCGGATTTGCCTATTCGGAGTGGTTCCGGTGGAAAATTCCATCACCGGCCGTATCTCACCGGTTTTTGACTTATTTTTGAAAAATAAAGTCTCGATTATTGGTGAAATAACTATACCAGTCCATCATCATCTATTGGGAAACGGTAATGTCGACATAGGAAATATTCGGCTCTGTTATTCACATCCGCAGGCGATTGCCCAGTGCCGGATATTTTTACAAAAACATCCTCTTATTAAATCCGGAATATCTTCCGATACGGCCAGCGCGGCAAAACAGGTGGCAGAAAGCGGAAAAAAAGAACTGGCGGCTATTGCCGGCCAAAATGCGGCTCATAAATATGGGCTTACGGTGATCAAAAAAAATATCGAAGATGAAGAAGGCAATTCAACCCGTTTTGCCGTCATCTCAAAGGAAGATTCTTCAAAACTTAATAACCTGCGGAAGATAATTGATCTTCTTGACGAACAATTATTGGATGTTCTGGTGAAACGTTTCCAATTGTCTCACGAAGTAAAAAAAGAGAAAGCCCGATTAAATATACCTATTGAAGATAAAAAGAGAGAGAAAGAGATTATGGGAAAATTAAAAAAGAGATGCCGGCAAACGAATTTGTCATTTGATTTTGTCCGCCGGTTATTAAGGGAAATCATTGAAGAATCCAAACGTTTACAAAAATAATATGACAATCAATTTACCCAAAAAAATTGCCATTATCGGAGTCGGCTTGATCGGCGGCTCGATTGCCTTAGGCTTAAAAAAAGCCTTGGGCGATAAAATATCGGTTTCAGGTTCGTGCAGTGACCTGAAACGGGCACAGCGTGCGCAGAAAATGGGTATTATTGATGAAATAATAAGTCCCGATAAAAGATCGCTTACTGATTGCAGTCTTGTTATTATTTCCACACCCATAAATTCTGTTATCACAACAGTGAAACAATTAATCCCTCTCCTTGCTCCAAATACTCTGATGATTGATGTCTCCAGTACCAAAAGGATTATTTGTGAGGAAATCAATAAATTTCTTCCGGTAAATCTTTTTTTCCTCGGCACTCATCCGATGGCCGGAAGTGAACTTTCCGGTTTTGAAAACGCTTCCGCCGATTTATTTACGAATAAACCCTGGATCGTTTGTCCAAACCAAGAGACCCGAAGAAACAATCTTCTTCCGATAAAAAGTCTTATTCAAATTTTAAAGGCAAAACCAATCATCATGACACCTGCTCAACACGACAAACTCGTTGCGTGGGCGAGCCATTTATTTCTCATTGTCAGCAGTATTCTTGTATCTGCGGTTAGCAAGCAATCTCGATGGGAAGAAATCGCCCGGATTGCTTCGACGGGTTTTTGCGATACGACCAGGCTGGCAAGTCATGATCCGGATTTGAAAACAGAGATTATCAAAACTAATAAAAAGAATATCACCGATTGTTTATTGAAAGTACGGAATGAAATTGATGATTTTATCATTTTGTTGGAGCAGAATCGATTTCGAGATATACGGCAATATATGAATAAAACCAAATCAGTAAGAGACAATTACTTAAATGATTACTGCCATTGATATGAAAATATTTTGCAAAAAACAAACAACAATCGGAAATCGCTGGACAAAAAACAATTTTATAATTGGTTCTGACTTACTGGCAAATTTAAGTCAATTGGAAATTGTCAACAGACCGGAGGTTGATAAGTTTTTTATATTAACGGATAAAACTGTTTTTCGAATTTACGGAAAAAAAATGATCGTTTCTTTAAGAAAAACCAGAAAGTCTGTTATTCCCTTTATCTTGGAACCGGGTGAAAAAGAAAAAAATATTAATAATGTGATGATGATTATTAATCAATTTATAGAACAAGGCATAACCAGAAAATCAATTCTACTGGCTCTGGGTGGAGGTGTAATGACCGATATTGGTGGTTTCGTCGCCTCAATTATTTTACGGGGAATTGATTATATTAATCTTCCTACCACTCTAATCGGCCAAGTAGACGCAGGACTGGGCGGAAAGACCGGCGTGAATATCTCACATGAAAAACACATGATTAAGAACATGATAGGAACATTCAAACAACCGACCGCTGTCATCAGCGATATCAATGCTTTACGGACACTGCCGGAAAAAGAGATCAAAAACGGGCTGGGTGAAATCATCAAGTATTGGATAGGTTGGGGAAAACCAGAGGTCAATCTGCTTCACCTTGGAGGTGTATCAGATATGGCACCTTTGGAATTGGCTTCAATAATCAGTCAATGCCAAGAAATAAAATTAGACGTTGTAAGAAATGATCCTTTTGAAACAAGACATATCAGGGATAAATTAAACCTCGGCCATACCGTCGGACACGCGATAGAAGGGATATCAAACGGCCGGTTATCTCATGGAGAGGCGGTAGCGCTCGGGTTGGTGGCAGCGGTAAAAATAAGTGTTTTGAAAGGATTTCTGAAAGAAGAGACAGCCGGAGAAATTATTAACTTAATAAGACGAGTTGGTTTACCAACGAGCGTTAATGGTCTGGACAAAGAAAAAATTCAGGAAGCTTTGAAATTTGATAAAAAAGACCGGACTTTTGTTCTTATAAGAGAAATCGGAAAAATAGAAACAAATGTTCCCGTTGAATCATCAATTATTAATCAGGTTCTTGAGGAAATAATTTTATGAAAATATTAGTTATCAATGGCCCAAATTTAAACATGCTGGGTAAAAGGGATCCGGTTAAATACGGTACTTTAAGCCTTGAGACAATAAAAACACAATTATCCGCCTGCATGAGCAGGCAGGCTATAGCGAAAAAGTGTGATTGTACGCTTATATTTTTTCAGTCTAATTGCGAAGGGGCGATTATTGATTTTTTGCAAAAGGAATCATCAAGGGAAGCTGACGGGATTTTGATCAATCCCGGGGTTTTAGTCAGATACGGTTATTCCCTGAGGCAAGCCTTGATCGATCACGGAAAACCGTTTGTTGAAGTGCATATGTCTGATATCAACAAAACCGGCGTCAATAAAAGCGTGAATGTCTTGGAAGATATAAGACTATGTCAGGTAGTGAGTTTGAAGAAAAAAAGTTATTTTGTGGGATTGAAAAAATTAATCTTGTCATTGCGAGGATCCCGATCGCAGTTGAGGGAGACGAAGCAATCTAGTTATTCACGAGATTGCTTCACTCCGTTCGCAATGACAAAAAAATGCTATGAACATAAAAGTAAATAAAAGTAAAAATTTAAAAGGGGAAATTCATATGCCCAGGAGCAAAACTCATTCTTTCAGGGCTTTAATTTTGGCTTCGCTGGCTGGTGGAATTTCCATCATCAAAAAGCCCAAATTGAGTAACGATTGGGCGGAAGCGGTGAAGGCCATGCGGATGTATGGAGCGGAAATCGAGGAAATTGAAAAAGGTATTTTTCAAGTCAAAGGAGTAGACGGAAATTTGAGAGTTCCGAGCGACGTCATCAATGTCGGCAATTCCGGGACAATGCTCTTTTTTGTCGCCGGAGTGGCCGCCGGTTGTCCTGGCTGGACGGTAATTACCGGTGATGAATCAATCCGAGCCCTTCGGACTGTTTCCAAAAATCTTTTCCAACCGTTTCAAGAACTGGGAATAGAAATTATTTCCACGAAAAATGACGGAATGGCGCCGCTTCTGATCAAGGGAAAAGTCAATGACGGAGTGGCTCATATGGACGGCACGGGTTGTCAACCGGTTTTCAGCGTCCTGATTGCTGCGGCAATATCTAGTAAACCGGTTGAGATATTTGTCAAAAATCCCGGTGAAACGGCTTATATTGATCTGCTTTTATACTGGTTTAAGAAAGTCGGCCTGAAATTTATCAATGAAAACAACCGGCATAAACACTATCTATTTCCCGGCAATTGTCCGCCGAAATCATTTGAGGGGGAAATTCCCTTTGAATGGTCGGCTCCTGTCTACCCGCTTTTGGCGGCAATACTGACTGATAATTCCGAAATCAAAGTCAGAGGGATGGATTTGAATGATCCTTACGGAGATAAACAAGTGATTTATGCCCTGCAAAAAATGGGGGCGGAAATAAAAATCGAAAAAGACTGTTTGACGGCCAAATCAAGCCGTCTTCATGGAATTACGCTAGATATGAACCTGATGCCTGACCAGGTCCCAACCATTGCGGTGGCGGCTTGTTTTGCCCGCGGTATAACCGTTATTAAAAATGCCTTAACAGCCCGTTGGAAGGAATGCGACCGGATTGCCGCAATAGCCCGTGAACTTAAGAAAATGGGAGCGAAAGTGATGGAAAAAGAAGACGGATTGATAATCAACCAGGATGGCAGCTGGAAATTAAGGGGAACTAAACTGACAGGCTATAAAGATCACCGGATGGTTTTAAGTCTGGCAGTTGCCGGACTATCTTGCGATGGCGAAACAATCATTTCTGACGCGGAAATGGTGGAAAAATCATTTGAAACTTTTATACCGGAAATGAAAAAAGCCGGAGCAGATTTTGAAATAATTCAGTGAATATGAAACAGAAAATAATTCTTATCGGGATGAAAGCTTGCGGGAAAACGACCGTAGGAAAGTTTTTGGCTAAAAAATTGAAAATCCAAATCTATGAAGTGGATCAGGAGATTGAAAATAAACACCAAAAACTTAAAAAAGAAAAATTGACCTTCAGAGAAATATTTAAAAAATACGGGAAGGATTATTTCCGAAATCTGGAAACGTCAGTTCTTGAAAATCTGGCAGAAAAATTAAAAAACAGAAGTTATATTTTATCCTGCGGTGGTGGTACAGTTTTATCGGAAAACAACCAAAAGATTATCAGGAAGATGGGAACGATTATTTTTTTGAATACGGATAAAAAAATATTACTTGATCGGATTGCCAAAGACGGAATACCAACTTTTTTCCCGGATCAAGATGATCCGGCCAGATCATTGAATATTCTGATGAAAGAACGTCTACCTGTATATAAGAAATTAGCTAATATCATTATTAATATTAAAAACGAAACGCTAAAGGAGATTGTTAATAAAATTTTGGAGGGTATTTATGAAAATTAACGGTGAAACAAAAATAATCGGATTTCTTGGCTCAACGTATAAGACCAGTAAAATGTACACTTTATACAATCGGGCTTTTGACAAATTGGGTTTAAATTTTGTTTATATTCCCTTTGTGGTAAAAAATTTAAAAAAAGCCGTCGAAGGTATTCGTAATTTGGGAATTGCCGGAGTAGGAGTAACTATTCCCTTTAAGATTGAGATCGTCAAATATTTGGACGAACTCGATGATAATGCCAAAAGAATCGGCGCGGTGAATGTGGTGATCAATAATAACGGAAAGTTAACCGGCAGCAATACGGATGGTTTGGGAGGAATTAAAGCTCTAAAGGAAATTACTGATTTGAGAAATAAGAAAGTTTTGCTTTTGGGTGCCGGCGGAGCAGCCAGAGCGCTGGCTTTTGCTTTAAAAGATGAAGGGGCAAAATTGACAATAATAAATAGAACTGTCGAAGAGGCCGAGAATTTGGCCAAAGCTGTAGGTTGCAGATTCTGCGGATTGGACAAAATATCAAAAGAAATATCGACTGCTGATATTTTGATTAACTCTACATCAGTCGGGATGAATCCGAATGACAATCAATCTTTGGTTGAGAAAACTTTATTAAAACCTAATTTAATCATTATGGATTTAGTGACTCATCCGAAAGAAACCAAATTGATAAAAGAGGCAAGAGAAAAAGGTTGTCGGATCGTTTATGGAGAACGGATGCTTTTATGGCAAGCGGTATTAAAATTCAAATTATTTACCGGCATTGAAGCTCCGGTAGAAATTATGGAGGAATCATTATGCTGAGATTTTTAACTGCCGGGGAATCACACGGACCGGCGCAAATGGCGATTTTGGAAGGTATTCCGGCCGGTTTGGCTTTATCAGTTTCCGATATCCAAAAAGAATTAGACAAAAGAAAAGGAGGATTAGGCCGTGGAGGACGGGGGAAAATAGAAACTGATGAAGTGGATATCCTCTCCGGTGTCCGTTTGGGGAAAACGATGGGCAGCCCGATTGCTTTAATGGTGAAAAATAAAGATTTTGTTAACTGGCAACAGACTATGTCAAGTGTCAAGCTAAGACACATGGAAAGTGTATTAGGTTCACACGTACCAGTTACCAACCCTCGTCCGGGACATGCCGATCTGGCAGGAGTCTTAAAATACGGTTTTGATGACGTAAGGAATGTTTCTGAAAGAGCTTCCGCCCGGGAAACGGTGATGAGAGCTGGAATCGGGGCGATTTGTAAAAAATTCCTGAAAGAATTTGACATCTCAATTGCCAGCCACACAATCCAAGTTGGAAATATACAAATGCCTATGCGGCCGCATGATAAAAAATATATGTTTGAGGCTGTTTCCAAGGTTGATAGTATTGATCCGGATATCCGTTGTCTTGATCCAAAGATATCTCAAGAAATGAAAAAGGCTATTTTAGAAGCAATAAAGAATAAAGATACTTTGGGAGGAGTAATTGAAGTTATTGCCCACCATGTCCCTGTTGGTCTTGGTAGCCATGTCCATTGGGACAGACGGCTTGACGGCAGACTGGCTTCGGCTCTGATGAGTATCCCTTCCGTCAAAGCAGTGGAAATAGGGGAGGGAATCGCTTCCAGCGGTAAGTATGGTTCCCAAGTCCACGATACCTTGCAAGGTTCAACCTTGCAAGGTAGACGAACGAATCGGGCCGGAGGAATTGAAGGCGGTATCTCAAACGGAGAAGAAATAGTCTGTAAAATTTATCTCAAGCCGATTCCGACTCTGGGAAAGCCTTTGGACAGTGTCGATATTATCACTAAAAAACCGGTTAAAGCCTTGACGGAACGGTCGGATGTCTGCGTAGTACCGCGAGCCGGGGTAATTGCCGAAAGCATGATGGCCTATGTTTTAGCCGAGGTTTTTTTGGAAAAATTCGGCGGTGATTCGATGAAGGAAACCAAAAGGAATTATAATGGGTATCTTAGGTCGCTTAGGTAGCTTAAAGCTTGTCATTGCGAGCGAAACGCAGTATAGCGAAGCAATCTCGTTCGTTAGCGGGATTGCCACGTCGCTACGCTCCTCGCAATGACATGAGACAACGTTTTGAGATAGCTTCTAATAAATACTCTTGAAATAAAGACGGCTTAATCATACAATCTCATTATGGAGAAGGAATTGAACGAATTATATTTACAAGCCCGGGAACAAATCATTAAACAAGAGAACTTAACCTCTCTTAACAATCTCTGGCTATTCTACTTTGGTTCAAACGGCAAAGCAACGCTTCTTCTAAGGAAGTTAAAAGATATCCCGAAAGATGAAAGACCCAAAATAGGTAAATTAGTTAATCAGATAAAAAATGATCTGGAATTATTGTTTAAGGAGCAAAAAAATAAAATTAATAAAAAATTTACCGATGAATGGCTTGATGTCACTTCGCCCGGTATCCGGCCACAAATCGGTCATTTACATCCCCAGACGATCGTTTTACATGATTTGATTGAGATATTTAAGGAAATTGGTTTTCAAGTGGCAGACGGCCCAGAAATTGAGACCGACTGGTATAACTTTGGTAGTTTGAACTTTCCCAAGGATCATCCCGCCCGTGATACACAACAATCATTACATATAGAGACTCGTGGAAAATATCTACCGGGAGAGATTATTTTGAGAACTCAAACCTCAGCAA